>JBEDEY010000001.1:0-4235 GCA_041175425.1 Bacteroidota bacterium
GGCACATCATTGAACAAGGCGATGCCCTCAGCGCCGGAACCCATCCGCAATAAATCTGGCCAGCCCTCTTCCTCCGGATCCTCGGTAACCAACACGCGGTATTGATTCGTTGGACCGGCAAACTGGTCAATCGCGATCACTACCCCGCCAAATGTTCCATTGGAAAGCTGAGGCCATCCCGAAAAGACGATTGCGGGCCAACCATCAAAAATGAAACGAACCTTATTTCCTGGTTGAACCAAGGGCAAGTCCACTGGCTGCACATACATTTCAACTGCCAATTCAGCATCTGCAGGTACAATATTTACTATTTCAGCCCCTTCCTTGATGGTTTCACCGATTCCTACCTGAATGGCTTTGGCGATGTATCCATTTTGAGGTGCTAGGATATACCGGTATTGCGCCCGCTGCTCGTAATTGGAGTACTGATTCTCAAGTTTGGTTACCGTGGCTTCTGCATCAAATTGAGAGGACAAAGCCGTGAATTTTTCAGAATTAGCCTTGGCAACCTTGTCTTTAAACTCATTGTCTATCGCACTCAAATCGATTCGGGAAGTGATAAACTCGTTTTTGCTACTCAGAAATTTGTTTTCAGACCCAATCAACTTCGCTTGAACCTCCTGGAATTTGAGTCTTCTTCCTTCCATGGTAGTCACAGAAATCAATCCTTCTTTTAAAAGTTGCTCGGCACGATCCATTTGGTACTTTCCGATATCGTAATTGACTTTCGCTTGCACCAACTCCATGCTGTCGGACTGCACTTTTAATTCAGCAATCTTCAGATTATTTCGTGCTTGCTGCAACTTGAGGATGTTGTTTTGCTCGAGTGCAGAAATTTGGTTTTCAAGAGCTCCTACTTTCTCTCCATAGGATTGAGCAGCTTGGGTTTTGGCATCCACCTGCTCCTGCGTCCGAGGAAGTAACAAGGGATCAAAATACTCGTCCTTTACTTCTGAAATCCGTAAGATTGTGTCCCCTGCAGCCACATAATCACCTTCTGCCACATACCATTTCTCAATTCGTCCAGCAATAATGGAATGAATCGTCTGCGGACGCTGGTCAGGTCGAAGCGCTGTGACTAGGCCCTTGGAACGAATATTCTGTGTCCATGGCAAGAATAACATCAGAAAAAAAGCAACAATCACCCATACCAAAATTTTCAATCGCTTCTTGCTCTCCTTTTTTGGGAGGGTAATTTCCAAGCTTTTGGCACCAATGAAAGGACTTGAGTCTTTGATGGTATTTTTTGAAATATTCAACATAGCCAATTAGTTTTTGAAAGTAAGGTAGTCCTCAAATTTTCCTTGAAAAGCAAGTTTGCCTTGATCCATGACGATCACTTCGTCAGCCAACTGCTGCACCTTTGGTTCATCCGAAATCATAACCAAGGTCCAAGGTCCTTTCATCACATAGTCGATCACCTTGGCTTTTACCGAAGGATCCACATAGTTTAGAATATTCTCCATGATCAATGCCTTCGGTTGCCCCACAAATCCCCTTGCAAGCAAAATCTGATGTGCGATGGTTTTAGATAAACCCTTTCCCTCTGGCTGAAGAACCGTTTCCAATCCCATAGGTGCCTGGTAGATAAAGTCTTTCAACCCAACAAGCTCAATGAGGGATTCCAATTGCTCTTGGGTATGATCTCTACCCATGCAGATGTTTTCGAGGATGGTGCCATGAAAAATCTGCTGAAGCTCAAGAAAGTCACCCACCATTCCTCGGAATTTCTTCAAGTTGATGTATTCCAAAGAAAGGTCATTGACGAGGACTTTTCCTTGATACTCTTCGTAAAGTCCAGAAAATAAAGCCATCATGGCACTTTTCCCACTTCCACTCTTTCCAGTCACCACTACTTTTTTACCCTGCGCAATGGTAAAGGTCACACCAAGCAATAGCGGCTGGTGTGCATCTGCAGGTTGAAAAACCACATCCTCCATGCTAAACTTGATCCCCTCCGAAGTAGGGTCTACCACTTTTTCATGAGGCTCATGGTGTTCCAAATCTAAATCCATGATTTGGCCTAGCTTATCTATCGAAACTAAGGTATCATAAACAGTTTCCAAGGAAAGAATGAGTTTCTCCACTGAATTGACCACCAAAATAATGATCACCTCAGCAGCCACAAATTGTCCAATGGAGATCTGATCATTGATTAGGAGTAAGCTTCCTGCGAGCAATAAGCTAGTTACAATTAGCACCTTAAATGCAATCATTACCTTGTATTGGAAAATCAATACATTAAAATGTTGCGATCTAAACTGAACGTATTTTTGAATCAGCTTGTCTGCTCTCAGGATGGGCAGGTGGGTTGTTCCCACGAGTTTAAATGAATTCAAGGTTCTCCCCACTTCCTCCAACCAATAGGCTGTTTGGTATTTGTAAGACGATTCCTTGATCGCAGTTTCCATACCTTTTGGAGCAGTGTAATAAAAGATCAGTGCCAAAATCCCAAACAAACCTAAGCCGAAAACGATGAAGGCGGGATGGTAAAAGGAAAGCAATAAGAGCCCGAAAATCACTTGAAGTAGGGCAGCAGAGAAATCAATCAATATCTTAGCCATCCCTTTTTGCAAGCTCACCGTATCAAAAAAACGATTTACAATCTCGGGCGCATATTTACCATGGAGGATCTCCGTTTTGATTCGTGGCAATCGGTAGGCGATGGAAAGACCAGATTTTGAGAAAATTCGTTGCTGGAATTTCTCCATAATCTGAAGTTGAGAGATCTGCAGAAACCCTCCAAAAATCACCCCAACAGCCACAATAACCACTAAAATAATCCAAGAGGCCGTAATCCTACCACCAAGAATAAAGTTGAGGATGGCCTGAATGCCCAAAGGCAAGGATAGCGTAATCAACCCATTTAATACCGCATAGAAGTAAATGGCATAGACTTGATTTTTCTCTTCCTTCAGGATATTGAAAAATCGTTTGATCGGTGTTAATTCTTGTTCGCGCTGCATCAGTGAATGGCTTTGGTCACGAGTTGATAAAAGAATTGATAGCGGTCCTTGCTATCGGGACCCGCATCAAGCATCCCAGGCAAATGCTGGGAATTGAAGGTCTGCAATAGACTGGACTCAAGAATGGTGGATACTAGCGTTTTAGGATACAAATAATCCGGATTCAGCTCCGTGATAATGGAAGAAATTCGGTCGCCAAACTTGTAAACCTGAGAGAAAATCCCAGACTCATGTTCCAAATCCACCTCTTTGGTCAGGAACCCTTTGATGGATTCATTGATAACAATACTTCTTAAAATTTCGGGATCCAGAAAATCATTTTGCTTGTAAATGGGTCCTTCTACCAGCAGGCGTATAGCAACAGACAACCGCTCCACAGGATCTGCTTGGTTGGCAGTGACAAAAACTAAATTATGTTCCAACCAGGCCCAATACCAAGCACTGAGATACAACAGCAACTTGTGCTTGTTTTCAAAGTAACGGTAAATAGCCGCCTCGGTACTTCCTATCTTCCCCCCCAATTTTTTGAACGTGAAGTGCTCCATCCCCAATTCCTGAATTAAGTGGGAACCTTCCTGAACGATCAGAACTCCCAATTCAGAACTAAAGGGATCCTTTAGAAACAGCTTGCTGTTTACCTCAACCCGTATTTTCTTTAAAATCGATTCCATTTATTTTATCCAAACTGAAGACATAACGAAAGATAAGTAGCAAAAGTTTGCTTTTCAATCATTTTTGTTAGTAATAGTAACAAAAAGTAAATAAGCGCATAGAATCAATCCCTGTTGAAAAAAAGGATACACTAAATAGAACGAACCGAATGGATTGAGAAAGCACAAAAAGTAAAACTCTTTGCTCCTAAATGACTAAAAATCAATTCTCTAAAACAACATTTTTACTTACCCAAAACGCCCAAAAAAGCAGGATAGGATGAAAAAATAAAAGGCGAAGCCAAGCCATCCATTCTGGAACACAAAGTACTCCTTCAATGCAAGAACCTACTTGGATGAAATATACATGAGAAGGAATAAAACAAATCAGCAAGCCAAAAATGCCCCAGGCAGCTCGCCGACGAGTAGGCAAATACAACACCCCTAAGCCCAATAAAATCTCAGCAACTCCAGAAAGAATGTTGATTAGGGCTGGCTTAGTAAAAAAGGGAGGAATGAGGGGAAGGTAAAAATCGGGGGAATTAAAATGATTGACACCCGCTACCAGATAAAAATAACCCATGCTGTAAATGAGGAACTTCTGAGGAAATTTTTTCAT
>JBEDEY010000002.1:0-2591 GCA_041175425.1 Bacteroidota bacterium
ACAAAGGCAAAACCTTCAAACTCTTCGCGTTGGATTTCGGTAGCCGACTTTTTGGTAATCTTTACCATGGACTGTTTACTTCGGTCTCCCACTGGGATCACTAGGATTCCTCCAATTTTCAGTTGCTGGATTAAGGCTTCAGGAACGACTGGTGCTCCTGCAGTGACGATGATTTTGTCGTAGGGTGCATGAGCGGGAATTCCACCGGTACCATCTCCATAGAAAAGCTGGAGTTGGATTCCCAGGCGCTGTAGAAAACGGCTGGTGTGTTCAAAAAGCTTTTTTTGGTATTCGATGCTAATGACCTCTGCACCGAGTAAATGTAAGATGCAGGCTTGGTAGCCCGATCCTGTACCGATTTCAAGGATTTTATCTCCTGGGGCCACTTCCAGTAGGGTGGATTGAAAAGCGACCGTATAGGGTTGTGAGATGGTTTGTCCTTCACCGATTGGAAATGCCTTGTCCTCGTAGGCATGGGAAATCAAGGCTGTATCGAAAAAAAAGTGTCGTGGTAGCGTATTGATTGCCGTCAAGACTGCCTCGTTTTGGATACCCTTTTTTCGAAGTTCGGCCACCAGGACCTTTCGCTTTCCTTTGTGTAGGTAGGTATCTTCTAACTTGAGCATGGATTTTGGTCTTGAGCCCTCGAAGATAATTGATTAATTGCCGTACTTTGAGTCCGAAAAGGCAATTTTTGGTATAGATTGCCGGAAGTATCTAAAAGTCAGCACATGTTTACTGGAATTATTGAAGCCATCGGAACCCTCAGCCAAATCACTACCGAAGGAACAAACACCCATTTTTATTTTTCAAGCCCACTTTATTCGGAATTGAAGGTGGACCAATCCTTGGCCCATGATGGGGTATGCCTGACGGTAGTTGAAATCACATCCGATGGATATCGGGTAACCGCAATCGATGAAACCTTGCAAAAGACCAACTTATCCTCTTGGAAGGTTGGTAAAAAAGTGAATTTGGAGCGGTGCATGGCAGCAAATGGCCGCTTTGACGGCCATATTGTGCAGGGACATGTGGACCAGATTGGAACCATTCAGCGAATTGTGGACCAAGATGGCTCCTGGTTGGTAGATGTGAGTTACGATGCCTCCTTGGGAAATGTAACCGTTGAGAAAGGCTCCATTACCTTAAATGGAACAAGCCTAACCTGCTTCAATTCTGCTCCAGGGACTTTTTCTGTAGCGATTATCCCGTACACTTACGAGTTCACTAATTTTCATGAACTAAGAGCAGGGGATCAGATTAACCTCGAGTTTGATATTGTAGGCAAATACATCCAACGAATCACCAAAGGCTACCTTTGATTTGATCCTATCAAAAAAAGGGGTTGAGTAAAAGCTGAACTAAAGCTTTTACTCAACCCCTTTTGACCTATTTAATTTCTGCTAAACCTTGATGTAGATTTTATTTTTATCCATCAAGAATCCTATACTCCAAATCAAGAGCATGTAAGCGATAGCGAATAGGAAGGAGGCAGATTTAGGTTCTAGCCAGCTGGTAAATCCCTCTGCATAAATGACATCCTTCAAATTGCTGCTTCCAATAGGGATGAAGGAAATCAAGGCGATTACAATCCCGGAACACACATACAAAATCAGCGGATTGCGCCCAAAGGATTGAAAGAAATAGGTCCATTTCGAGATTTGAGCCACCTCAATCACAAAAATCAAAAAAGATAGCAGGACCAAATCCCAGCCAACTGTAAGCAATACGTACGGACTGGTCCAAATCTTCTTGTTGATCGGAAATCCAAAATCCCAAGCATAGCTTAGTCCAATCAAAATAATTCCTGCTACGAGGAGGAAGCGAATTGAAGGAACACTATTCCCGTTTTTCTGAATGAATCTCCCTGCCAAATACCCCGCAATCACATTGACGATGGAGGTGAGCGTACTCAAGATGCCCTCTGGATCAAAAGGAATGCCCTCGCCCATGTACATGCGCTTTTCGCCGATGACCAATACATCCAGTTGAAGCGCAGCATTGCCTTCCAAGCTGTAGGGATCCCCTGGTGTACCCAAATAATAAAGAATTGGCCAGTAGGCTAGTAAGGCAGCGATGCTGAATATCCAACCGAGCTTGATGCCACCCCAATAGAGAATCAGTGCTGCACCCAAGTAGGCCAATGCAATACGTTGCAATACCCCAAGTAGTCGAACCTCGCTCAAGTCAATAAATGCGAGTTGCCCAGCTTCGTTGGGTTCAAAGAATGGAAATGCATTGAGTAGCCAGCCGATTGAGAAAATAAGGAATGTCCGCGTGAATATTTTTTTGTAAAAATCGGCGGGCCGCATGTCTCGCATTTTTTTGAGCGCAAAGCTCATTGCATTTCCAACGACAAAGAGAAAAGTAGGGAAAACCAAGTCAGTAGGGGTAAATCCATGCCAATCGGCATGTGCAAGTGGCGCATAAAGTGTGCTCCAATCGCCTGGGGTATTCACGATGACCATAAAGGCCAAAGTAATGCCTCTCAAAACATCTAATGCCAAATATCGCCCATTGAGGGTGTTGGCCTGTTGATCTATACGCATGGGCTAATTTGGGTTGTGGTACTGGGTGGTTGAACTTTTGAT
>JBEDEY010000003.1:0-4962 GCA_041175425.1 Bacteroidota bacterium
GATTGAGTGCATCAATTTCTGCCTGCTGCTTGGCTACTTTTTCGATTTCCAATCCGCCTGCATAGCTCGCCGTGCGGCTATGGTCAGAGATGCCTAGGTAGTCATATCCCAAGGCTTTGCAATGTTCTGCCATCTGCCTCAAACTATGCTTCCCATCGCTGTAGGTGGAGTGGTTGTGTAGGATGCCTTTGAGGTCACTATTTTCGAGTAGCCTAGGCAGCGTTCCTTCCTTTGCCATCTCCACTTCGCCCATGCCTTCACGCATTTCTCGTGGGATAAATTGCAGGTTGTTTTGCTGAAAAAACTCTTCCTCGCTTTCAAATTTTGATTTCCGAATCAGTTCCCCCACCGTTTCTTGCTCATTGACCCAGCTGCTGAGGTGTGCTTTGGAGGCCAAGAAAAGCAATTCCTTGGCAGCCAATTCTTCAAGACTGCAGAAGTGAATGACGAGTTGCAGCTCTGGCTCTTCCAACTTTCCTCTCCAAGTCAAGGGTCCCGAATTGACTTTGTTCCAAGTGATGCCTGCCAGTTGAGTCAGGCTGGATTTGATCGTATACAGGTCTGCTGCTGCCACCAGGTATTCACCCTCAGAAATAATTTCTAGGCGACGGGCAAAATTTCCTACTACGCGCACCTGAGCTTCAGGAAGTTGTTGTTGGAGTTGCTTGGCCAAGGAATCGATGGTTTCTTCGATATCGGCATACAACCATTTTCCGGAAGTGGAAGCCTTGAAAAGTAGGCTTTGAATGATGGTTTCTTGTGTTTTCTCCCCAAAACCCTTCGTTTGGGCTACTTTTCCACTTTGGCAAGCTTCCATCAGCTCGTGTGTGGAGGTGATGCCTAGCTCCTTCCACAAAACCTGAACTTTTTTAGGGCCCAGGCCTTTCACCTGCAGGATCTCCAAGACGCCTGTGGGAGTTTGCTCAAGCAGTGCGTCGAGCGCTGAAAAGCTCCCGCTACTTTTGAGGGATTGAATTGCCTCAAGGATGCTTTTACCGATTCCAGGTACCTGTGCCAGTTCCTGCTCGCTCAACTCCATAATATCTCCTTCTAGACGATCCAAGGCATTCAACCCCCCTTGATAGCTTCTGATTTTGAAGGGATTTTCCTCGTGAAGTTCCATGAGCTGAATGCACAGCTTGAGTCGGTTTAAAATAGCCTTGTGGTCCAAAATTTTATTTTTAGCGGGTTTTCAACACAAATGTTGACAAATATAGTTTCAATTTAAACGCCTTAGAACTAACTTTCCTTGAAACAAGGGGGGAATTAACAGGTAAAGAAAGTAGCATGCAGTATTGGATCGTAAAAACGGAGCCCAGCACCTATTCTTGGAATGATTTGGAAAGCAAAGGGGAGGATACCTGGGATGGGGTGCGGAATTATCAGGCTAGAAATTTTTTGAAGTTGATGCAGGCCGGAGACCTGGTTTTGCTGTACCATTCGGGTGCCGACAAAGCGCTGGTAGGACTTGCACAAGTGAGCCAAGAAGCCTTTCCTGATCCCCAGGATGAAGCTTGGGTGGCTGTAAAACTCAAAGCGATTCAGCCCTTATCCATCCCAGTAACTTTAAGTCGACTTCAAGCCGAGCCCAGCTTGGCTGAAATTTCCCTTCTCAAGCAGTCCCGCCTATCTGTCCATTCCCTCAGCGAAGCCGCATATCGATTGATTCTTACTCTAAGTTCATGAATAGGTTTCTACTCTCCTTATTTCTAGGGCTTCTTGCCTTGCCAGTAGCAGCTCAACTGCAGTTCAAAGAGCGGATGGAGACTCCTGCAGAATCGTTTGAACCGATTTTTGAATTGATCCGAATCCCTTCCGGGCTGTTGGCTTTTCGAACTTTCCAGGCGAGAAATCTGACAGCAGAACTAGTGTTTGAATATTACCTCACCTCGGATCTACTCCAATCTGATGGTATCAAGGAGGTCAAGATTCAAGCAGGTTATGACATGATTGGCTACGATTCCGATGAGGATCAATTGTATGTATTGTTTGCCAAGGGGGATGATGCTGCGGCAGACAAATATGTGCTGCACCTAGACCTAAGCACCCAGATAGGGGTGGAGTATGCAGCGGACAATTTGCTCCCCATGGACCTGGTGGAATTTTTGGTGCTGGACAAGAAGGCTATTTTTATGGGTAATGCCGACTCTCGGCCAGTGCTGCAGATTCTGTCTTTGGAAGATAAAACAGTCCAAACCGTGCAGGGGATATATGGCAATGAAACCCACGTGGTCCAGATCCTAAAGCTTACCGAGCTAGAGGCGCTGGAGGTAGTGATTCGTCGGAGAGGACCTTTCAAATCTCAAGAAACATTTATCCTGACTTTTGATTTGCAAGGGACCCTATTGCGTGAGCTCAAGGTGGCTCCATTAGGTGATTCGGATGATGAAATACTGGATGGATTGCTTCTAGCTGGTTCAGGGTATGGGCAAACCTTAATTGGTGCCTACGGCAAAGAAGTGCGAAACTCCTACATGGGTATGTATTTGGCACAGATCAATGAATTTGGAGAGCAAAATATTGGGCTCTATACCCTGGCAGATTTCCCGAATTTCTACACGTATTTGCCTGAAAAACAGCGCCTAAAGCAAGAAGAAATCCTAGCAGACCAACTTGAAAAAGGAAAAATCCCTTCCATCCGGAATGCCTATGCGATTCGAGATGTCAAGGAATTCGAGGACAAGTATTTGATCTATTTCGATCAATTTTCTGTATCAAGTTCCCGCGGTCCAGGCACAGTAGCACCCACTTTGCCTTCACAGCGCTACCGCTACGATCGATCGAACCGCATGGGGTACATTCCCTATTACATGGATCCCTACAATTCATTTGGAGGACCCATTCCAACCTATACCTTGGTCACCGAATACACCTATCGTTCGGCTCATTTTATGGAAATAGCCAAAACTGGGCAGGTTATTTGGGATAACTCCGCTCGGTACGAGGATGTCAATACCACCTATCCAGAACCTTTTTCAGAGGTTTCTGTCCAAGGCGAGGATGTATTTCACCTTTACCTCGTCAACGATCAAATCAAGCTCAACTACTTCAAAATGGGGGAGCGACTGCTTGAAAATCAAACGATACCCTTGGAACTTGACGAAGCGCAGGGAAGCATACAATACACCGATCTGGGATCACTTCGTCTGCTGCATTGGTATGGGCCCTACTTTGTGTTGTCAGGACTTCAAAAAATTCGCTTTACGAACGAACAACAAAAAGAGGAGGTACGGGAAGTATTCTTTATCCAAAAATTGCTGTTGAACGGGGATTTGTATGTGCCAAATGCCAACTTAGACTAGTTTATTTTCTATATTTACCGCAAATTTAATCCATGCAAAAACGGTTAGTCCTCGATCAGCAGCAGATTGACATCACACTGAAGCGGTTCTGCTACCAACTTATCGAAAATCACGACGATTTCGAAAACACCGTTTTTTTAGGATTACAGCCGAGAGGCACCTTGCTTCTGGACAAAATTGTAGCACTACTCCAAGAAATCTCTGGGGTGACGGTTCCCTCGGGCTACCTAGATGCCACCTTCCACCGCGACGACTTCCGAAGAAGAGACTTCCCATTGAAGGCCAACGAAACTAAAATCGACTTTTTGGTAGAAGGAAAAAAAGTGGTGCTTATCGACGATGTATTGTACAAGGGTAGATCAGTTCGCGCGGCGATGGATGCCATGATTGCATTTGGAAGACCTCAAAAAGTGGAATTAATGGTTTTGGTAGATCGAAGACTCACCCGAGATTACCCGATTTTACCAGATTATTACGGCGTCAAAGTCAATACGTTAGATAGTCAATATGTAGTGGTAGAGTGGGTGGCTCAGGGAAATCCCGCAGATGCCATTTGGATCACAGAGAAAGTAACGAGCTAAACTATGTCGCAACTCAGCACCAGGCACCTTTTAGGCATCAAAGAACTCAGCGAGACGGATATCCGACTTGTGCTTGAGACCGCCACTAATTTTAAGGAGGTGATCAACCGGCCGATTAAGAAAGTTCCTTCCCTTCGTGACATCACCATTGCCAATATTTTCTTTGAAAACTCTACTCGTACCCGACTCTCCTTTGAACTTGCGGAGAAGCGACTCAGTGCAGATGTAGTCAATTTTTCTTCTTCCAATAGCTCTGTCAAGAAGGGGGAAACCCTAGTCGATACAGTCAATAACATTTTGGCCATGAAGGTGGACATGGTGGTGATGCGTCATGCCAGCCCGGGAGCCCCGCATTTTCTCTCTAAAAATGTACCCGCCAACGTGGTCAATGCTGGAGACGGCACGCACGAGCATCCTACACAAGCACTCTTGGATGCCTTTTCCATGCAGGAAAAGTTGGGAGACCTCACCGGGAAAAAAATAGCCATCATCGGCGATATTCTCCACTCTCGAGTGGCGCTTTCTAACATTTTCTGCCTTCAAAAACTAGGCGCGGAAGTTCGTGTATGCGGACCAGTAACGCTCATTCCAAAATACATTGAAAGCCTTGGGGTGAAGGTGGAGTTGGACCTGCACAAAATCTTGGACTGGTGCGATGTCGCCAACGTACTTCGAATTCAGTTGGAGCGTCAGCAAATCAAGTATTTTCCGAGCCTTCGGGAGTATTCCTTGTACTACGGCATCAACAAAAAGCTGCTGGATGGCCTAAATAAGGAGATTGTAGTCATGCACCCAGGCCCGATCAATAGAGGCGTGGAATTGAGTTCCGATGCAGCAGACTCTTCACATTCCATTATCCTAGACCAAGTTGAAAACGGGGTAGCGGTACGCATGGCGGTCTTGTATCTTTTGGCTGGAGCTAAAGGATAAACTGGACTGGTTTAGATCCCTCACTTCCTACGGTAAAGAAATTCTCAAAAACGAGGATGTTGCCACTTGCCTCCACCTAGGGTATATCCCAAAGTAAATCCAGCGTAATGGTTAATCGCTTCCCCGATAAATCCACCACTTAGATTTTG
>JBEDEY010000004.1:0-6050 GCA_041175425.1 Bacteroidota bacterium
CCTGGGAAGAGAAGGGTCTGACTTTACGGCTGCGATTCTTGCTACTAGCTTGGATGCAGAGTCGGTGACCATCTGGAAAGATGTGCCGGGAGTACTCAATGCTGATCCTAAGCTGTTTCCAAACACGCAAAAATTTGAAGAGCTCAGGTACCGTGAGGCAGCGGAGATGACCTACTTTGGGGCCTCGGTCATCCACCCCAAAACGATCAAGCCACTAGCAAATGCAGGAATTCCGCTTTTTGTTAAGTCATTTGTCGATCCTGAGGCTTCAGGCACCAAAATCCACGAACATGCAGCTGCACACGAGGTGCCAACCTTGGTGCTGAAAAAGAATCAAGTCTTGGTCAGCTTTAAGGTGACGGACTTTACCTTTATCGAGGAGAAACACATTCACGCCATTTACGAAAAGCTGAAAGAGCTGAAGCTGCGTGCCAACATGCTGCAACTTTCTGCGATCTCGGTTTCGCTGGTAGTGGATACCCAACTTTTTAAATTGGAGCAACTGGTTGATAGCCTCAAATCCACCTTTGAGATCCGATACAACGAGGACTTGGAGCTTCTAACCATTCTAAAACCGAAGGCAGCCGAGATTCCGGCCTTGATGGAAGGGTACGTGTTGCTTTTGGAGCAAACCACCCGAACGACCTACCAGGCCGTTCGAAGAAAAAAGTAGGTTTTGGAGGTACTTGCAGTAGGGATTAGTTAACTTAAACTGCACTAATCCAATACTCACATGTCTACACGCCGACACTTCCTCCAGCAAGCGAGTCTTACCACGCTCGCGCTCAGTTTGCCTTTTTCAGATAGCATTGCCCAAGCCTTGGGTCAGGAAGAGACCAAAGTTCTTCGTGTCGCGATCATGGGGCTTGGAAGTTACGGCTCTCGGGTTGCCGAAGCGATGAAAGATTGTTCTAGAGCCAAGCTTGTCGGTGTAATAAGCGGTACCCCTTCCAAAATAGCCCAGTGGCAGCAAAAATATTCGATTCCTGCTCAGAATTGCTACTCCTACGACAACGTAGATGAAATCAAAAACAACAAGGACATCGATGCGGTCTATGTGATTACTCCCAATGCCTTGCACAAAGAACATACAATAGCATTGGCCAAGGCGGGCAAGCACGTGATCTGCGAAAAACCCATGGCTGTCAACGCCCAAGAGGGGCAGGAGATGATTGCTGCCTGTAAAGCAGCGGGGGTGCAGCTCTTGATCGGTTACCGCATGCACTTTGAGGCCAATACGCTGGATATTGTCAAAAAGCAGCGTGCAGGAGAATTTGGCAAAACTCTCTTTTTCCAAGGGCTTAGTGGTTTTGTAATTGGCGACCCTTCCCAGTGGCGGCTAAATAAGGCTCTCTCAGGAGGAGGAGCGATGATGGATATTGGCATCTACTCCATCAATGGGGCACGTTACCTATTGGGGGAGGATCCGATTTGGGTGACGGCGCAGGAAACGAAAACTGATCCCATCAAATTTGGAGAGGGCATAGACGAGACCATCACCTTTCAGATGGGCTTCCCCTCTGGCGCGACTGCCTCCTGTTTGTCCACCTACTCCCTAAACTATCTGGATAAATTTTTTCTAAATGGAACGAAAGGCTTTGCAGAAATGCAACCCTCCACAGGATACGGACCCATCAAGGCTAGGACGCATACTGGTCCACTCGAGCACAGCCACATTACCCATCAAACTACCCAAATGGACGAAATGGCGGCTATTATCTTGGACGGAAAGCAACCGCTAATTCCAGTTGACGGGCAAGAAGGATTAAAAGACATGCGTATCGTGGACGCCATCTATAAAGCGGTGAAAACAGGCCAAAAAGTAAGTATTTAACTCAAATTTGGCTCAATTAAGGAGTGAATGGCTTAGGCTGTAGACTGCGATTTGTTTTTCTACGCTTCAAAAACCTGGGGATGAGCTCCCTTTAGGTGGCCGATCAAGCCATCTAGTGCAGCATCTAAAATGCGGTACACGTTCTCAAAGTCCTCTTCACCACCATAGTAGGGATCGGGAACTGCAAGACCCGTTTCTCCAGCAGCAAAGTTTCGCATTAAAAAAATCTCTTTGTTGGGAAACCGAGATTGGAGTTTAAGGACTTCCAAATTTCGGAGGTTGCTCGAATCCATCGCGATGATGTAGGTAAAATCCCTAAAATCGGTGAGGTGCACCTGTCGGCCTCGGTGCTGGATTCCTACCCCGTTTTTTTGAGCACAACGAATCGTTCGCTCATCTGGCAGCTCTCCGATATGGTAGTCCGAAGTTCCGGCGCTATCCGATTTTATGCTTTTTTCTAATCCCAAGCCTTTGATTTTGGCATTGAAAATTCCCTCGGCCATGGGAGACCGGCAAATATTGCCCAAACACACAAACAAAACTTTAATCATCAGTTATTCACTCAATTCAATCGCAAACTAGTCCATATCAACAGATTAGGGTATAAAAAAAGCAACCCTAGTTTTTTCATCCAAGCAAAAGCTAAAAAAAATATAGAAATCTAAGGGATTGCCTACTTTTGAAAGATGAATGTCGTGTACTGGCTACTTACGGAGTTAAGCACCAGGATTTTACCAATCCTCGGCATTTTTGTGCCAAAAATCAGGCATTTTGTAGCACAACGAGAAAATCTTTTTTCATCACTCAGTGACTTTCGAGCTGCTCATCCAGGGCCCTTAACCTGGTTTCATGTAGCCTCCCTAGGAGAGTACGAACAAGCAAAACCAGTCATTGCAGCACTCAAAGAACAGGAGCCATCTACCTGGGTGGTGGTGAGCTTTTTTAGCCCTTCTGGCTATGAGCCTACCGCTAGAAAGCCTCAGGCCGGAGTGGACTGGATTACCTACCTTCCGCTTGACCGCAAGTCTTGGGCGGAGCGTTTTGTAGCGGTTTTGAATCCTACCCGAAGCATCTTTGTCAAGTACGACCTCTGGTACCATCACCTTCAGGCCTTGAAGCGTAGGTCTATTCCCACTTATCTGATTGCTGCTTCCTTTCGCCCAGATCAATCCTATTTTTCTTGGTATGGGGGCTTTTTTAGTAGGATGCTGGAGCAAATGGATTGGATATTTACGCAAAACGAAGCAAGCATTCAGCTTTTAGCTTCCCTAAAAATCACGAATGCAAGCCATACAGGAGATACTAGATTTGATCGGGTGGCTGCTACTGCTGCTCACCCCTTGGACTTTCCAGCCATTCGCGAATGGATCAAGGATAGACCTACCGTAGTGATCGGATCCGCTTGGGAAGAAGACATGAATCTCCTCATTCCCTTGATCCAATCCAAACCGGAATGGCTTTGGATCATCGCCCCCCATGCCCTTGATGCGCTAGCGATGGACCGTTGGGCATCGGCACTAGGAGTATCCAGTCTAAAATATTCCCAGTGGAAAGAGCAAGACCCTCAGGTCTTATTTATCGATAACATTGGCATGCTTTCTTCCCTGTACCAATTTGCGCATTTTGCCTACGTGGGTGGAGGATTTGGCAAAGGACTACACAATATTTTAGAGCCCCTAGGTTTTGGAATTCCTGTAATCTTTGGAAATCCTAGGCGTGCATCCAAGTTTCCAGAGGCAGCACAAAGTCAAGCAGAAGGCTGTGGTTTTGCAGTGTCCAGTTTTGCCGAGCTTCAGCAATGTGTGCATCAATTGGAGCAACCTGAATTTTACCTAAAGTCCACTGCTGCTGCCCAACATTGGGTAAAGGCAAATCTTGGTGCAGCAGCCCGTATTCTAGCTCATCTCACTACTTCAACCTCCTCAAAATGAAAGGAAGAGTAATCAAATCTACTGGGAGCTGGTACCTAGTCCATACCGACAAAGGCATTCTTTCGGCACGATTGAAAGGCAAGTTTAAGCAAGATGAGCTCAAGCTTACCAACCCCATTGCTGTAGGGGATTGGGTTGCATTGGAAAAAGAGGAGGGGCAGGAGTCGGCGGTTATTCACGAGATTTTTCCTAGAGACAACTATGTCATCCGTAAGTCTACGCGGAAGCAGCACTTTTCGCACATGATCGCCAGCAACATTGATCAGGCAATCCTGGTGATTACGATGAAGAAGCCACGAACTTCGCTAGGCTTTATTGATCGCTTTTTGGTAGCCACAGAAAGCTATGGAATCCCAACCTTATTGGTTGTAAACAAGATGGATCAACTTGAAGGCGAGGAGGAAAGTGACTGGCTTCAAGATATCCATGAGATCTATGTTCCCCTCGGCTATGCCGTGGTGGAAGTTTCTGCGCTAAAGGACACCGATCTCGACTCGAAGCTATTGCCCAAAATTCAAGGGAAATCCAATCTGATTTCTGGGCATTCGGGAGTCGGCAAAAGTACCTTGCTCAATGCGCTTTTGCCTGATGCAAGGCAGGAAACCAAAGCAATATCAGATTACAGCGCAAAGGGGGTACATACGACCACCTTTGCAGAGCTATTTTTCCTGCCAGGATCAGGAGACCTGATCGATACGCCAGGCATCAAAGAGTTTGGCATTTTGGATGTGGCAGAGGAGGAACTCTCCCATTTTTTTCCAGAAATGCGCCAGTACCTTGGACAGTGCAAATACAACAATTGTACCCATGTGAATGAACCCGGCTGTGTGGTGCTCCAAAAACTGAAGGAAGGGTATATCCATCCCTACCGTTACCAGAGTTACTTGAATATCCTAAGTGAAGAGGATAGTCATCGATAAAGTGTTTTGAAACTAGGGCAAATTGGTCTAATTTTCACTTTCTAAAAATCATCCCATGACCGAAGTACTGAACCATAAGCAAGTAGGGCAAAAGATCACCCGAATGGCTTTTGAAATCTATGAGCGGAATCTCCATGCTTCTGGAGGTATGGTAGTGGCTGGAATCACCGGCATGGGAACTATTTTGGCCAATCTGCTAGCTACCAAGCTGCGCAAAATTTCTCCCCTGCAAGTGGAAGAGGTGGAGGTACTCTTGGATAAGCAAGCTGTCACGGCTACCGATGTTCAGCTATCCAGTCCCATTGCTTTAAAAGGGAAAACGATTATTCTAGTCGATGACGTGCTCAACACAGGGAAAACATTGGTGTATGCCTTGAAACCATTTTTGGAGCATGAAGTTGAAAAAATAGAAATCGCAGTGCTCGTAAATAGAAGCCACGGTTTATTTCCAGTAAAGCCGGATTACACGGGCTTTGAGTTGGCTACTACCTTCAATGAGCACATCCGAGTTGATTTTTCGGGCAACAACCATTCTGTTCACCTTCTCTAAGCCTATATGTCTATTCATTCCTCTGCTTCGGTGAAGCGCATCACTACCCATACGCTTCAAGAAATGAAGCAGCGCGGAGAAAAAATCTCCATGTTGACAGCCTACGATTATTCCATGGCCAAGATTGTGGATGCTGCTGGAATGGACATCATTCTCGTGGGGGATTCGGCTTCCAATGTAATGGCTGGTCATGAAACAACTCTTCCCATCACCTTGGATCAGATGATCTACCATGCTTCTGCAGTCGTGCGTGCCGTGAAGCGGTCCTTTGTGGTGGTGGATATTCCATTTGGCAACTACCAAGGAAATAGCTCAGAGGCTCTTCGCTCAGCCATTCGCATCATGAAGGAGTCTGGAGCCCATGCAGTCAAAGTGGAGGGGGGTGCTGAAATCAAGGAATCTGTTGCACGAATTCTAAGTGCTGGAGTACCTGTCATGGGGCACCTTGGCTTGACCCCACAGTCGATCTACAAGTTTGGAACTTATGCCGTACGTGCTAAAGAGGAGGCCGAAGCCGAGAAGCTGGTTGAGGATGCCAAGCTCTTGGAAGCCTGCGGATGCTTTGCGTTGGTGTTGGAAAAAATTCCTGCCGCATTGGCAAAGCGAGTAGCCGAATCCCTCAGCATTCCGGTGATTGGGATAGGTGCTGGTGGAGATGTGGATGGTCAGGTGCTGGTGATGCACGACATGCTTGGGATTACCCAAGAGTTTCGACCACGATTTTTACGGGCATACTCCGACCTCAATCAAATCATGACCCAAGCCTTCCAGCAATACATTTCGGATGTAAAAACGAAGGACTTCCCCAATTCTTC
>JBEDEY010000005.1:0-5411 GCA_041175425.1 Bacteroidota bacterium
TACATGACCTACAATTTGAAATCCCCTACATCAAGTTTGCCTACGGGGTCAAGCATGGATATGTCACGTTGGATGACAATTGGTACACCCCCCATTTGGAAAATTATTCTCCAGACTTTAATCTAGATCCCTTGGAGGAGCTTGCCGGAGAAAACGGAGAGGTGTATTCTACCAATTCCATCTACCAAGCCTACCGCATGGAAGAATGGATCCATCTAATACCCTAATGGAGTTTAGCTAACGAAAAAAAGAAAATCAACTAATCCTAAAGATGTCAAACCCTACCCTTACCTCCTTTGAAAAAAGAGCCTTGGTGCTCGCTCAACTGATCCTCTCTACGGAAGAAGTTTACCAAAATGCAGAAGAAGCCGAAAAGGGCTTGCTTGAAACACTCGTAAGTAATGGAATCTGGTACTTACCCAACTTTCCAGAGTTGTTTAACCAAAAAATCTCCAAGGCAGCACTTGCCAGCTTGGAAGAAAAACCAAGCCAAACTCGCCTAGTGGAAGAGCATGCCATCCCCCGCAAGGTGGCTGGACAGCTACTTTACACCAAGTACTTAGAGGACCTGAAAAGGGATCCCCATTCCTTGGGACGTCTTTACTTGGACTTTTTTGGCCGATACAACTTGGTTTTGAAGCCAGAAAACGACCGGCTTCGAAAATACCAAAGGGCAGCCGTGTTCACTACGGAAGAGGAAGCCTACAAAAAGGCGGACATTGAGCTAGTTGACTTTAGCGAAGCGGAGTATCGGGAGTACAAGCGACAGGTCCGCTTGGCGCCAAGCAGACCAGACTGGGAAGAAAAAAAGAGATGAACAGAATCATCCCAGTCTACTACCAGCTGCTGCTCGACTGCAGCTACAGCATGGAGCCCGTCTGGGAACAGCTTAGCTCCCAGGTGCGCGCCCATTTCCACCGCTTGCAAGAACAGGTTGGAGCGCAGCGATCTACAGATTCGCTTGGGTTGTTCCGGCTGATTTCGATTCCAACTCCTATAGAGTTCCCTCCTTTTTCAAGTTCCCTCGAACCGCTCATCAAGCAGCTCAATTCACTTTTCCCCGAAGGGGGGTCTTCCCTCTGGGATACGATTGCAAGTGCCCTAAATCAGCTGGAAGCTAGCAGCCCGGAAAGCTCACCTCTGATTGGCTCCCACTACCTAGTGGTCATCAGCGATGGCTGGGAAAACGGTTCCTCCACGCAGTCCTCGCAAGTGAAGGATTTTCTACTACGACTGCAAGAACACATAACCCTCGAACTTTGGTTTATCGGTCCAGAGCATCCCATACCTCTAGGAGGTCGACTGCTCCCGCTTGTAGGATTGGATAGGCAAACGATTTTGACAGAAGATCTAGCCTGTTGTTTGAAGGCGGTTGAGGACTACCTGCATGCCCTTCGGCAGCACTAAGATTTTTGGTTTTTGGGGGACTTCCGGTTAACTTTTGAATAAAATGCGATCCTTATGCCCTACTCCATTGTTTTAACTGCAGAAAAACAGGACGAAGCCCAGCTGCTTGAAGTCAAAGAAGTATTGGAATCTATCCCAGGGAAGTACCTGAGCTATAACCTAAAAAAAGGATCAAAAGGGGCATTTATCCCCCCACCTCCTCAGGAAGGTCCGCTCAGCGAAACAGAATTTTTTAGCTGGATGCAAGCCTTTCGCGAAGGAGTTGACCTAGGTGACTCTCAAATTTTAGTAGTACTGACGAGTAGAGAGATTGCCAACCATCACTTCAATGGAATTGATTTTGAACATCAAAACATTTTTGTGGATATTAAAAACTGGAGAAAAGTATACCTCGCAAATGCTTCTGAAAAATTTCCCATTGCATTTCATGCACTGATTTCTGTGTTGATTCCCTTGTACTTTAGTACTAAAGAAGAGGCTGAAGCTAGCTTACACAATCCAGATAGAGGCTGCATCCTGGATTACAATAGAAATAAAACGAATGTAGACATTAAACTACTCACAGCTAGAATCTGCCCTACTTGCATGGATACGTTTTTAGGCAAACTGCCTGACACCAACCTTTTGGCATATTTCCGTGCTGGCTTAGAAAAAATTCGACACGACATTGTGGAGGGAGAGTATTACCGGAAAATTCAACCTAAACCAATCGCTGTCAAACTTCAAAATGCACCTAGTAAAAAATCAGGGGCCCAAATCTACTTTGAGGCAATCGGTAGCATTGACTTAGACGTGGCACATACGGTAGTCTATTTGTACTTTTTAAGGAATCTTAAAGGGGAATACTTGGGTGATGTGGACAAAGATTATTTCTTTTTACTTCAGCTCTATGAGGAGCTAGGTGGTACTCCTAACCCAAAACTGATTGCCAAACTTTGCAGGATTAAAGCGGAAGGTGAGGGGTTTAAACCTATCAGCGATAAGAATGCAATGAGCGAGCGTATTTCCAAAATCAATCGGGAGATCACCGTACTGCTTGGAACCTTTGGTCTCGAAAAATACTTCCAAATCCTAAAGCGGTACCCCTCTGAAAAGCACGGGGTAGATCCTCAAATTAGCTTTGAAGACGAAACTGGAATTTTGAAAAGGTTAGAACCCCAACTCGGTAAATTGAAAATGTGATGCTCCTGAAGGGTCTAGCATTTTCTCAAAAAGCCCATCATCCCAAACGCTGCAAGCCATGCCCGAACTTTGGAATCAAAACAAATTGAAATTTACCCTTGCTTCAGGAAGGGAAGTAGAACTGTCCTCCTTGCGGCTACGCATGACCTACGAGGGAATTTTGGAAGGGACACCTGGGCCCAAGATGAACCAGTTTGTATTGGACCACCTCGATCCCCCGGAGCACTGGCGATCCACGGCGGTAGCGATTGATACACCGAAGGACCTCACGGGAAGCCTGCCCTACTGGGTATGCTTTGGGGAATTTGTATCCTGGAAGGGGATTCAGGACCCACAGGCGACTTCCCAACTCAACTACATCTGGTTTATCGATAGCCCGGATGTGCCCTCCTTACGAGAGATCGTAGCCTCAGCCCTCGCCACAGTGGACTGGGAGGAGTTTGCCCAAGAGGAGGAAGAGGGGATGTTTTAAGTTTAGTAGGTTTCCCCCTAATCCACTAATCCTTAAGGGCAATCACACATTCCACCTCAATCTGTGGGTACACCGTATAGTTCGCGGTGGCTCGCTCAATAAATTCTTGGAAGATAAGGTTGTTATCAGATCGGCTTTGATTGAGATTGAGCAGATTGGCAAATACGCCATTTTCCTTATTGGTATAGGGTCTAGTAAAGGGAATCTCATAAGAATGGGCCGTTCCGTTGTAGTCAAATTGGACAAGTACCCAACCGCTTCTCCCATAAGCAGATAGATCGGCCTTCACGATTCGAGAAGGTACGCTCGAGTTAATTTTAGAGGCAAATCGAAGTGTTGCTGTTGTTTTCATAATCGTATTTTTTTAGAGTTAAGTTCAATTTTCAAATTTGTTTAAGCCTATGGTAGCCACAGGCTTCAGGTAGAATTTTAATAGTTTTAAGGTACTGCAGGTTTAGGGCTACAACTCCCTTATTTTTTCCCAAAGGTATCTCAAATCAAAATCCCCCTTTCCCGATTTACAAGCTTGTAAAATGGCCTAACGCTATTTTCAGGTGAGTTAAGTTTGTGCCAGCATTTCGACAAGTAAACCCCAAAAATGCCGCCCCATGTGGGTGAGGAGGCAGAATGGGTGCTCGAAAAGTTCACATCAATAAACTTAACTAAATCAACACGTATGAAACCAGCAGAAATTAATCAAGGGGTATTTGTAGAATTAATGGCTACACCAACGCGTAAAAGTGCGGTCCAAACTTTTGTGGAGATGGAGCACTTCATGAATTCTTCCTTCGAATCCGAATTGTTAGTAGAAGAATATATTGACACCGTTAACTCCATTCAACGGGAATTAAAATTAGCCTCCTTATTGGAAGAATTAATCATGCTTCACCGTGCTAAAAACAACATCAAGGATATTAAAATCAGCTTGGTGCGCGAATACATCTATGTTCGAATGAACTGCTATCGGCCAACTATTGCGACGAAAGATGTACGCGTAATTGTGGGTACCACCTCCCAATATGGAGACAATGTAGAAGCATTATTCGCAAATGCGGACTTCATAGGCAAAGCGAAGCAAAAGATTGAATTTCAAATTGACGAAATGATTCAATTGAAGCAAAATGAGTTAAACCAGTTTTATGGGATTCCTACCTATTCTTCAGCTTACTAAACCATGGAAAAGATCATCACGAATGACTTATTTGCAAACTCGTATTTTGCCATTGGTGCTGGGTTGACACTCTCTCCCTTGTTGAAAATGAGTCATTTGACCACAGAGTTTATTTTTTGCAATCTCTATCTGACCAAACACCAAGTGAAAACTTGGTACGATAAAAACATTGCACGCTCAATGGATTTAGAGTTGCTAGACTATAGGGAAGTGCCACACTTTGATGAATTGCAGCAGTTTGAACTTCCGGCAAATTATACCCAATACTTACACAAGCCTCCTTATGTGACAAGGGAAGAGTTCAATGGATACATGAGCACCTTCCAAGCTGCAAAAGAGGAACCCCAATTTTGCTTAATCTATAAGGTATTCAGACATTCCGTTCAAAAGGAATTGACCTTGTATTTTATCGTGACAGAGGGTTTTGCGACCTTAAACTTGATGTCAGAAAATGGGCTTGCACGGATGCCTAAAGTAGTGGAATGCATTCAATGCGGAAATGCAATTGACGATGGTGAAAATGGGTTATTGGCTAGGTTTTTTTCGCAACCCCATGTGAAGACTCCCTTGCTTTGGATTCGTGGGCACCAACCCTACTACAGCAAATGGACGACTGTAAGAAGCAAAGCTTTGGTCGAAGCAGGCCCAATGCCCATCGTGGGGTTGGACTTCGGGACCGGCTGGATAGCTGGAAATTTTAACCCTGGGTACAAACATGACAAGAGACGTTATGTGAAAGGATTTATTTCTGAATCACGCTATGAAGAATTGATGGATCCTTGCATTGCACAAAAAATATCCACGCAAAAGGACCAAATCGTGTTTGAGTCTCTAGTAGCTAACCTCGCCGCTATTCCTGCTGAGGACATCCTCGTGATCAATCAGCATCTAGCTACTACCTATCAAATTTCTGGGGATAACGTAGTGATTTGGGAATCATTGGGCTTCTCACACCATCACTTTGAGGTGTTTTCTTCTGCAGAAGAAATGGTGGCTCGCTTAGCTACCTATTTGGAAAGCAATGGGTATTCCAAATCAAGCAAACTCCACTTGGTTCCATACACTACGGAGGATCAAGGCGCAGCTTTTATCCAAAGCCTTTCAAAACTCGAAAATGCCACAGTAACCTACATCTATCGCCCTTTTGATCTTGTAGATCTTAGACTTCAACTTAACTAA
>JBEDEY010000006.1:0-5328 GCA_041175425.1 Bacteroidota bacterium
TCCACTACCCACAGGACGAGCACATCTACCAATCTGCCTTCCAAAACGAATACTTGTTTTGTGATGCATTCTTAGTAGCTCCGGTGGAAAGCTTCCGTGAAATCACCAAAGTCTATCTCCCGCAAGGAGAATGGTACTACTTGTACTCGGATCAAAAACACCAGGGAAATCAAGTGATCTACCAAGATTCTCCGCTCAACTACCTACCGGTATATGTACAGGCGGGAAAGCTCTTTGCACAACAATCCCAAATCCAACATACAGGACAGCAACACGATGGAATCCTAAGCCTCCACCTCTACAAAGGAAAGACAGGATCTACCTATGTGCATTACGAGGACGCAGGAGAAGGATTAAACTACCTGGAAGGCGAATATTTCAGTCGAGAAATTCAGTACGATCCTGAACGAAGTGCTTTGATAATTAAAAAGCCAGCAGGTCAAATGACCAGTCAATTCCACAGTATTAGACTTTATTTGCATGGTTTTGAAGCGCTCAATCCAAAAATTAATGGAAAGGTCCAAGCACTCAATTCCAATGACTTTGGCTTTTTAAAAAAGCTTACCGAGTTTGATCCCCTTCCCGATCAAACACACCCCTACTTTGAAATCAAGCAGTTGCCTTACATCCAATTCCAACCTACTTCGAATGAATTGGAAATTAACGGTCTGAATTGATCCCCCACATTTTTACCAACCCAACAATGACCCAAGAAAAAAAGAAGTTGAGTTTCTGGCAGATCTGGAACATGAGTTTCGGATTTCTAGGAATTCAATTTGGATTCGCCCTACAAGGTGGATTTATGTCTCGAATCTTCCAGACCCTCGGCGCTGAAAAGGATGCCATCCCTTTTCTCTGGATCGCTGCCCCACTGACTGGGCTTTTGGTGCAGCCCATTGTCGGGTATTTGAGTGACCGTACCTGGCATCCAAGATTCGGAAGAAGAAAGCCTTTCTTTTTCTTCGGTGCAGTGATGAGTACCATTGCCTTATTTTTTGCTCCTTACTCATCTGCACTCTGGATGGCTGCAGGCGCACTTTGGATTTTGGATGCTTCCATCAATGTTTCGATGGAGCCCTTCCGAGCTTTGGTGGCCGATAAGCTTCCAGAATCGCAGCGCTCCTTTGGGTTTGTGGTTCAAACCCTTATTATTGGCATCGGCACTTGGGTGGCCTCCAACCTTCCTTGGCTGATGACGGAGCTCGGAGCGTCCAATACTGCTGCTCCTGGAGTTGTTCCAGATTCAGTTAAGTACGCATTTGGAATCGGTGCCTTCGTTTTATTTACCTCCATCCTCTTTACGATCCTCAAGACAGAAGAATACCCTCCCGAAGACTTGGAAGCATTTGAACGAGAAAAAGAAAGTAAGAAAGGCTTTTTCCCAGGAATGAAAGAGGTTTTTCAGTTGATTGTGACCATGCCAACGGTAATGAAGCAGTTGGGTCTGGTGCAATTTTTCTCTTGGTTCGCTTTTTTTACTATGTGGAGCTTTGCAACTCCTGCTATTACAGAACATGTTTTCGGAGCCACAGACACCAGTTCCGCTGCTTACAATACCGCTGCTGACCGAGTAGGAAATTACCTAGGCACCTATGGACTTGTCTCCATGTTTTTTGCCTTGATCCTCTCCTTCGTTGCCGCAAAAGTCAAAATCAACCGAAGACTACTTCACTTAGTCAGTTTAATTGCTGGAGGAATAGGATTCATTTCCATCTATTTTGTCACTGAACCTTGGATGTTGCACGGCTGCTTTGCTTTGGTAGGCATTGCCTGGGCGAGTATCCTTTCCATGCCCTATGCAATGCTTTCTGGCTCTGTAGAATCAACTAAAATGGGCGTTTACATGGGTATTTTTAACATGTTTATTGTGATTCCCCAAATTGTAGCTGCCTTGGGCGGTGTCAACTTCCTATACAAGTTGCTCTTTGGAGAAGCAGTCATCAACACCATGCTACTGGCAGGAACGCTTCTCATTGTTGCTGGGCTTTGCAACTTATTGATTACAGACAAAAGAGCCACACACGATTGATTTACTGACTTAAAAATCAAAAATCCGGTAGGCTTTCCTTGGAGTTTAAAAGTAAGTTTCTTCTTTAAACTCCAAGGAAACAAATCCTTCATGACTTTTTAACCTCTTCCTAACTTAGTTCTTCCTACATTTGAAACCTACGAGGTTTGGCCAATCGAAAAAGTGTAGATGAGCAACGAGGGCTAACAGCTAAACATTCACTAGGAGGGAAAAATCCCTTAAACTTCATGTTGAAAAAAGTACACATATCAGTATTGATGGCAGTCTACAATACTGAATTTAGCATGATTCAAAGAGCGATTGACTCGGTGTTAAATCAAGACTATCAAGACTTTGAGTTGATCATCATTGATGATGGTAGCACCAACAACAACCGAGAATCCTTAATCAAATACATCGTCCCGCATGAAGATCGAATCTCCTACATTCGACATGGCAATCGAGGGCAAGCGGCATCCATCAACCGGGGTGTGCTCAATAGTGTGGGAACCTACGTCACCATCTTGGATAGTGACGACGAGTACAAACCCAACCACCTCAACTCTTGCCTACGTGAGATGGATTCTGCCGATTTAATTTGCTCCACCTCAGAAACCATCGTCGAAACGCAGGAGGACTATTTTGTACCCGACAGACACGACTTGAGCAAGCAAATTCATCTGGATGAAGCTACCCTATTCGGAACGCTATTTGGTCTGAAAGAGGTGTTTTTAACGCTAGGATTTCGAAATGGCTTTGCCGCGGATTCAGACTTTTTTGAGCGTGCAAAGACAAGGTATCGGGTAAAAAAAATTGATCTGCGAACCTACATTTATTACCGAAACAACCCGAATAGCACTTGCTCGCAAGTGAAACTTCAAAACCTTATTGCTGCAGAATAGTGGATGAAAATCAGACTTCATCAGTAGCAGCAGGCAACCTGATCCTTGCCTGCTTGGTTACTGGCATCTACGATGTCAATCGATCCTCCACATTAGAAGAGGATGATTACGAACTCGTACGCGTCTGGGCAGATTCATTGGCCAAAATAGGAGTAAAAGGCATCTTATTTCACAATAGTTTTAGCGAGGAAACTTGCCGAAACTATACCAATGAATACCTTTCCTTCGTCAAGATTATCCCTGATCCTCGATTCAATCCAAACGTTTTTCGCTACCTAGTGTACCTGGATTACTTGGAAAAACTAGCAAATCCACCTGCGCATATTTTCGTGACAGATGTTTCGGATGTAACACTGCTCAACAACCCCTTCACCAATGCACTTTTTACGCAATCTCCAAATACGCTATTTTGTGGCGACGAACCCACCCTACTAGCAAACGAATGGATGCTTGCACATGCAAGTAGCCTTAGGAGCCAAATTGAAGACTATGCCGACTACGAAGCTCGTTTTGCTAACGAAACACTCCTGAACTGTGGGATCATTGGTGGACACTACCCGATTTTCTTCGATTTTCTCCAGCAGCTGGTTGCCATTCATAGACGCTACAATTCCGAAAATAAAACTGCCTATACAGGAGATATGGGGGCCTTCAACTACTTAGCCAGGACCAAATTCAACAATCGCTTGCGCCATGGCTTTCCGGTCAATACCGTCTTTAAAGCCTACGAAGAAACTCGCAGTGACTGCTGGTTTCGGCATAAATAAGTCGAACTACCAACAGGCCAAGTCCACCAAATTCAAGGACAGGTTAATTGATGAAAGGAGCCAAGTTGCTCCATCAAAAAAGCCTTCCCTGCCGAATTACATCACAGAGAAGGCTTTAAAAAGGGCGTAAATAAAACTAATCCCCAAGTTTGGTCCAGTCCCATTCCTTGTTGATATGGGAGATGGCATGGTGAGCGGTGAGGTCATATTGACAGGGAACAATGGAGACGTAATTGTTGGCAATCGCCCATTCGTCATTGTCTTCCCCCTTGTCAAAATTCACAAAATTGCCAGCCAGCCAAAGGTATTTTCTTCCTGTAGGATCAAATCGCTCTACAAATTCCTCTTGCCACTTGGCATCCGCTTGCCTGCAAACTTTTACCCCTCGAATTTCCTCGTTTCGCTTGGGAGGAAAATTCACATTCAATGCAATCCCTTTGGGAATGCCATTTTCCAATACTTGACGGGCAATTTTTTCAACCCATTCTTCCACATGGGAAAAGTCCGCCTTGGATGAAAAATCGCAAAGGCTAAATCCAATCGATGGATACCCCTCTAAGGCTCCTTCAATGGCTGCAGACATGGTACCTGAATAGAGCACAGAGATGGAAGTATTTGAACCGTGATTGATCCCACTTACTACCAAATCAGGTTTTCGGTCCTTCAGCACGTAGTGTTTGGCAAGCTTGACACAGTCGGCCGGCGTACCACTGGACTTGTAAGCCAAGACATCCTCAAAAATATCCTCTTCATACAATCGCAAGGTTTGGCCAATGGTAATCGCATGCCCCATTCCGGATTGGGGACTATCGGGGGCTACCACCACCACGTCACCCAATTTTTTCATGACCGATACCAATACGCGAATTCCTTTGGAGGTAATGCCATCGTCGTTCGAGACGAGAATCAAGGGTCTTGACATGCTTAATTGTTTTTTAATTCATTGTAATAGGCAGTGATCCGAAGTAGATCCCCACGTTGATCGTGTTCCAATCGATTTTTTCGCATGTATAGGTCGAGGTCCTCATCGAATCCAGGTAACATCTCAAATAATTCCTTTTTCTTGCCGCTGTAACGCTCCATGCGGCCATTTTTTAAAAAGTAATAGGTAAATGCCAACCGGAATCCGGCTACATTTTGAGGACCCCAAAATGGATTCATCCCCATTCCTGCCCAGTTATTTATCCCTCTAGTATCTGTAGCAATGTATTCTCGACAGAGCAAAGCAATGTGTTCCCCTTGGGTAAGGACTTCGAAAAATATGGGGGTTTCGTAACCGCCATTTAGCGCATAAGGAAGGCTGTAAAACTTCCGAATACCTTGATAGGTTTCATCGAAGATATCGAAGCTTGTTACATTGGAGGCTGTAAAAGTAATTATTGTCTCCTCTTGCAGTTGCACAAGGTTGGTTTCCAAATCGTATTTGACCAAGCCATTGACCGAACTTCCATCCGTCAAATACAAGGTGCCCTTGTGCCAAATTTGAGATGGGAATTGATTTTTTGTTTGGCCCCAACTCTGGACACTCAAGCCAAACAGCATCAAGAATAAGTAGAGTTTCAATCGTAGCATAAGGTATACAAACGGGAGGCTCGTCTGCAGGTTTTCAAAACCGACCGCTCCTCCCCGACTTGATTATTTTAGAATAGTA
>JBEDEY010000007.1:0-5414 GCA_041175425.1 Bacteroidota bacterium
ATGTTCATCAGGGTAGACTTTCCTGATCCAGAAGGACCCATGAAAGCGACGTATTCTCCTTTGTTTACGCTAATGCTAACCGATTTCAATGCCTGAATAATTTCAGAACCCATTTTATAGGTTTTATTGATTTCGTGCGTTTCAATGACTTTGCTCATGGTATAAATTGGTTACTTGTTGGTTTAGCAATATGGAAAGGTACTCATTTGGATTAAAAATACATGAAATCTCTCAATACATCTCCCCCAAAAGGGCTTCAATTTCTTCTTCACTCATCCAATCCTTCATTTCTTCCCGAGCTTCGATGGCATACCGATCCAGCCCGAGCTCCTGAGCGGCCTGTATTTTCTTGGCCCAAAGTAGGGGGTCCTTATTGAATTCACTTGCAGCTTGAAGCAGTTCGTAGGCTTGTTGTTTATCCTTGGTTTGCAAGGCTGCAGCCCAAATCAAGGGACTTAAATAAGGATTGGCAGTGAGTTCCTCGGATGCACCAATCAATTTGGTGAAGGACCTCAAGGAATTTGCATTGGTCCAATCTGCTGTTTGAAGAAACGCATCCAAATCTGCTATTCGATCTCTTTTTCCTTTCAAAAAGGCACCAATCTCTTGCAGTTGTGGTGTTGTCAGTCCATGAGCCTTGTGGCTGAGAAGCTTCCAAGCCATTTCCAACTTGAAGTCGGGAGAAGCGATTGCTTCCCAGGATTTAAATAACTCCTGAGGCATGGATTCATTAAATCTACCCATAAATGTCAACTCATTTTCTCCCGCATCAGGGTCAGCGGTTGGTCCTGAATTCCCAGTTACGCGTTCGGATTGCCAATTCCGAACGGCTGCATGAATGGGAAGATCAGCCTGAAACCCTTTTTCTTTCGAAATGGCAAAGTCCTTGGCGGCTTTTTCAAAATCCAGTTCCTGTGCCAATACAAGCCCGGACAAATTCAGGTAGTAGGCAGCATCACTCGCATTTCTAAAAGCAAGGCCATTAAGGTTTTTGACGGCTTCGTTGATCCTTCCTGCTCCCAAACTTCTCAAAATAGCGGTTTCTTGAAACTGTATTGTGTAGTCTAGAAAGTCTTCTCTTTTCGCCAAAGAGTCCATCAAGCGAATGTCCCAACTGGGATCTTCGAGGTTCTGCATGGCCAATAAATTCCGGTACCCTGCTTGAAGCAGAAGGGGAGCCCTTTCCATTTTTAGCTTTTTCTTTACGATTTCTAAGGTTTGTGCGTCTACTTGGGTTCCGTTTTTCCGAGCTGCAGCCACATGATTGATCAGTAGAATCAAGTCTTCATCCGCTGCGGGCATTTCTACTTTTTTTCCAAGCTTTACAGCAAGTGCAAGCCAATTGGCTGTGGCAAGTGGATTGTCTTTGGAGTGCTCAGCGGCAAGTGCAAGTGCTTTTTCTTCTTTTTTAACCAGCGTATAAAGTAAGGCTAGATTTTGGCTGAGGTAGGAGTTGTTTGGAAAGAATTTTAGCCCGTTTTCTAGGTAAAAAACTGCCTCAAAGGGTTTGTTTTCTCGCTGTAAACGATCTGCAAGAAGTAGGATATTGTCCACTTGTGGAGCTAGATCAAAACTTTCTTCCAAGTGTTCTTTGGCCAAACTTGGTTGGTTCAATTCAAATAGGAGCTGAGCAGTTAAATTTTTCGCCTTTGGATTGTATCGGTAGCGATCCCAGCTGTTTTCATAAAGAATACTGGCTTCAAGTTTTTGATTCGTTTGGTAGTAGTAATCCCCTACAATATTGCTAGTTAAAGCACTTAATTGGGGTGCAATAATGGCTTCTAAAAAGGCGGTAATCACCAAAAAAGCAATCGTTCCTCCAATGCGGAGGTGGTAATAGGGAAGAATAAATGGTTTGTACAACACTGGATGTACCGACTTCCCTTGATGCATCAGTGGAAAAAAGTTGATTGCTAGGTAGATGAAAAAGAAGAGCGAAAAGCCAAGTTGGGAATAAAGCACCAAATGCTTGATCAGCTCCTCACCCGCTTGATTTTGCGAGAAGGTCAACTTCCAAAGGGTCCATAAGGTGCTCGCAAATCCTAACAAATAGAGGCTTTGGAGGCTAGTAACTGTACTCGCTAAATTCTCACTTTGTGCTAACTTTTCCCGCGTTGAAATCCAACCGAAAAGGCCGAGAGGAAGGACAAGGTAGAAGGGAGAGAAATTGGTAAATGGCAAGGAAAATTCCCCATTGACATGTAGAAGTAAAGCAAATAGTAGCCCTATGTAGACTAAAGCGACCACAGCGAATTGAATACTAGTTTTGGTAGTTAGTCCAGCATTGGCTTTTGAAATAAGGATCAAGAGACCCGATAGTATCCCATGTCCTTGCCAAAAAATCCAGGCGATGCTCATCCCAAGCCCAAGGATTAGGCTTTGCTCTGCTAGGTATAGGCTTGGTTCGTTAATCGGGCTAATCGAGAGGAGGGTAGTCAGCGTACCCCCCGTAGTCGCGGCAAGGACAACCCAACGAATCCATAAAGGGTATTGACTGCCCCAAACATGAAAGAAAATAGTGGGAATCAGGGTTGCTGCCAAAACAAGCAACAAAGGAAGATTTGAGTTGAGACCCCCAATATTGAGCCCATTGAAGTTTGAAAGGGTAAGGAGCATGATCCATCCGATTCCAGCTCCTAAAAACGGTATTTTTTTGAACTGACTAAGGTTGGCCAGTACCGTGATCGAAAGGAGAAAGACGAAGATGCCGAAAAGGTAATTTTCAGTTGTAGTAAATGGGTAGGGAGTCACTTGGTAGTTTTGAAAAACAAGAAAGTGATCCACTTGAATGGGGATTTCAATTCCTCCAACCTGTACTTTGGAAAAAGGAACGGGAAGTCGATCCACAAAAGCACCTGGTTGAAGATTGGGATGGGTATACTTGGGGCTAAGAATGGAATAGGCAGCTAGGATTATTCCTGTCGCCATGAAAAATAGGGGCAGCAGTTTTCCTGTAGAAAATGTATTGGAGCGAATAGGCATCTTATTCCATGACTTTGGGAACGCTAAAAAATCCATTCTCTTGTTTGGGGGCGTTTTTTAATGCCTGTTCTTGGGTCAACTGTACGCCAACCTGATCTTCTCGAAAAACATTGATTTCCGAAGACATGCTGGTAAGTGGAGCTACATTTTGGGTATCGATCTCCTGAAGCTGCTCCACCCAATTCAATACCTGTGAAAGGTCTGCACTCATTTTTTCGCCCGCCTGGACATCAAAATTTAATCGAGCCAAATGAGCGATTTTCTGAAGGTTTTCTTGATCAATTTTCATGCAGTTTGTCGAAAGATTTAGCTTGGGTTCGGTAGATTTTCGGAGGTACTAGTTGCTGGATTGTCTTTCAATAATTGTTCTTGAATCACTTCAAAACAGCGTTCTTTAAGTTGCTCGTCTGTAGCAAATTCTGCCGGATGGAGTGCTTGATGCAGCACCATTTTGGCGGGCATTCGCTTTATAATCAACTCTTTTTGATCCGCCAAAATTACATGATTGTAGGATAAGGTGACAGGAATGATGGGGATTTGTTTCTCCATTGCTAATCGAAAAGCTCCATTTTTAAATGGGACTAAATGTGGCGGATTTTGGGTGTAAATGCCTCCTTCGGGAAACAAAACCATACTGCTGCCTCGGTCCAGTGCCAATCCTGCTCTTCGCATGGTTTCGGCTCTGCTTTTGACACGACCGCGGTCCACTGCGATGTGTAGATTTTTGAAATAATAGCCAAAAAAAGGAACCTTTCGGATGGATGCTTTCCCAACAAATACGGCATCTCCAGGAACAAAGCCCATCATGGCTACATCGAGGTAGCTAAAATGGTTGGCCAAGAAAATATAGGATTTTCCTTTTTCAAGTACGCCTTCAACCTCAACTTTGACTGGTAGAAAAATAAGTGAAAAGAAGCCTTTGGCCCAAAACTGGTTGATTTTTCGTCCATACTTATTCCAAGATGGGACCCAAATACAACACAAAAACAAGGGAAATAAGATCGCGAATGTCAGCACAAAGGTGACGGCGACATAGTAGGTGTAAAATCGGTTACTCCACTTCGTCATGGTTGATCATTGCATTAGCGACTTGTGTGAAATAATGTAACAGTTCCTCACGAACTTCTTGGTCCAAGGGTACCTTATCTAGCGCGTGGAGCATGGCATTCATCCAATGTCCTCTCATTTTGGCATCAATTTTCCATTGATTATGACGCATTCGAAGCCTAGGATGACCTCGTTCTTCAGAATAGGTTTGAGGACCTCCAAGTACCTGAGCAAGAAATAAATAGATGCGTCGTTCGGCAGCTTCTAGATCTTCTGGATACAAACTTCTAAGATCAGGGATTTTGCCAACTTCTTCGTAGAAATTTTTAGCTAATTCTTGGAGTGAAGCTTCACCGATGCGGGGGTAAAGTAAGCCTAAGGAGTTCATGCGGTAAAATTAGCCAATTTTGAATTTTAGGCTTCCCATTTTTTCACTCTTAGGGAAGTTCCTTCGGTAGAGATGACTTCGATCGATTCTCCTTGTTCCAAAAACTCTCCTCGGGAATAGGCATCGTAAATTTCTCCGGCAATCTCCACTTTGCCACTCGGTCGTAGCCTAGAATGTACTTTGCCAATTTTGCCTAGCATATCCTCTGAATAGGTGCTTGAAGTGAACCCTTGGGCTCGGTCTTGGGTGGATGCTAAAGTCAGATGCTTGAATGCACCCCATTCATTTACCTTAGGAGTGAGCCAAAACACCATTCCTACAGCAGCCAGCGCCGCTAGAATCACAGTAAGCAAAGCTCCAAATAGTTGGGATGCGGGAACCAATTCAAAATCAAAAGCCTGGTTGGGAAGCATCCCCAGCACTAATCCACCGAGTGTCATCACAATTCCAGCTACGCCAAATACGCCAAAACCGGGAATCACAAAAAATTCGACCGCAAGCAGGATGATGCCAATCACAAAAGCCAAGATCTCCCAGTTTTCTGCCAGTCCATTTAAGTAATAGGGGATAAAATACAAGAGGGCCGCAGTCAGCGCAACTGCCAGCGGAAAACCTACACCAGGAGTTTGCAACTCAAAGTAGATTCCTCCAATAATCAGCAGGATCAAAATACCGCTTACAGCAGGACTTAAAAAGAAAGAGATAATGGTATCTACTGTTTTCTCCTCGTATACAATGATTTCTGCGGACTGTAGCCCTTGAGCTGCCAAAATTTCCTTGACTGAGGAATACGCTCCTTCACAAAAGCCATTTTGAACCGCTTCAGCTACTGAAAAAGTAATGACTGAGCTAGAATCAGAAATTCCAGGCACTACCAATTTTTCATCTACCATCGCTTCAGCAATTTGTGGGTTGCGTCCAGTGGCCTCAGCGGTGCTGCGCATCATGGAGCGCATGTAAGATTGGTATTTGTCAGGGGCGGCAGTTCCATCGGTTC
>JBEDEY010000008.1:0-18362 GCA_041175425.1 Bacteroidota bacterium
AAGATGTTGGAGGGTGATCTCCCGGTTCATTTAGCCTTGGTTTAGACTAAATGTAACTAGGAAAATGTAAAAATGGAATCTGGATTTTATTTAATCTGATTACCCGCTTTTTCACCACTAACTAGAGAAAAAAAGGTTAGAGGTTCAATTAAGTGAGCTGTGGACCGTGGACAGTCAGCTGTCAACGATTATCCGCAGTTTTAACAGGAGAGCTGAGCTACTGGTATGATTGCGGATAATCATATTAAAAAATCTGTCATTTGGCAAAATTCAATCGGTTTCCAACTCAAATCCGATTGAAATCGGTTAAGTAACCTGAATAATTCAAAAAGACATCGTTTCAAATTTTACTTGATTTTCTTGCATTTAGCTAGGTTTTTTTGCCTTTATATGAGTTGAAAATGATAATTTCACCCCTCGCCCAACGAAGCACAAGTTTCATGTCTGCCGAACATACCCGACTACAAGAAGATAAAGAAAAAAAGAAGCATTGGAAGAAATGGGGACCTTACCTCACGGATCGTCAATGGGGCACGGTGCGTGAAGATTACAGTTCCGACGGAGCGGCTTGGGAAAATGTGACCCACGACCATGCACGGAGCAAAGCCTACCGATGGGGCGAGGAAGGGATTGCGGGCCTCTCTGATCATCGCCAAATCCTTTGCATGTCTTGGGCCTTTTGGAATGGCAAAGATCCATTTTTGAAGGAACGATTTTTTGGATTGACGGGCAACCAAGGGAACCATGGGGAAGATGTGAAAGAAATCTACTTCTACCAAGATTCTACCCCCACGCACAGCTACATGAAAATGCTGTACAAGTATCCTCAGGCCGAGTTTCCCTACCAAAAACTGGTAGATGAAAATAAAAAGGCAAGCAAACTTGAGGACGAGTACGAACTGCTAGATACCGGGATTTTTGACGACAATCGGTATTTTGACATCGTGATAGAATACGCTAAAGCCGACGCAGAGGATATTGTGGCTTCAGCTACCATCACCAACCGAGGCACTGAAGCAGCAAAGCTATGGGTGTTGCCAACGGTCTGGTTTCGCAAATTTTGGTTTACAGGGCACGAACCCTTTATGCCCAAGATGACCCAGATCAACTCGGATTCCTTGAAAGCCTTTAATCCCAAGTCAGGGAACTATATTTTCAGTTTCAAGGGACACCAAGAACTGGTTTTCTGTGACAATGAAACGAACCGGGAACGACTCTATGGTATTCCAAATGAGCGAAAATCAACGAAAGATGCCATCAATGACTCCCTCTTGCATGGAGATAGCTCCAGACTGAACAACGGAACAGGTACCAAGGCTGCTGCCATTTATGAATTGAACATCCCTGCAGGCGGAGAGGCGAAAGTTCAATTCCGAATGCAGCGGCAGTTGGACGAGGGAGCGAATGAATCCATTCCTGAGATTATCGAAAATCGCAAAAAAGAGGCGGATGAATTCTACCAGGTACTGCAAGAAAAAGTCTCCAATCCAGAGCATCAAGTCATTCAACGTCAGGCCTATGCAGGTTTGCTCTGGTCCAAACAGTTTTACTACTATGATGTCAACCGCTGGCTAGAAGGAGATCCGGGACGCTACCAACCACCTCAAGAACGGAAAAAAGGAAGAAATCACAGTTGGACGCACCTGCAGAACTTTGATATCATTTCCATGCCGGACAAGTGGGAATACCCTTGGTATGCCGCTTGGGATTTGGCGTTTCATTGCATCCCGCTTGCACGAATCGATTCGGAATTTGCCAAAAATCAGTTGCTTCTCCTCCTCAACGAGTGGTACATGCATCCCAACGGGCAGATTCCGGCTTATGAATGGAATTTTTCAGATGTAAATCCTCCCGTACATGCTTATGCGGTTCAGCGGGTATACCAGATAGATAAAAAATTAAATGGAGGGAAAGGCGACCAGCAATTCCTGGAGCGAGCCATGCACAAACTCATGCTCAACTTCACCTGGTGGGTCAACCGAAAAGATTCCGAAGGCAACAACATCTTTGAAGGAGGATTCCTTGGCCTGGATAACATCTCGCTTTTTGACCGAAATCATGCCCAACACTATCAAGGCAAACTAGAACAAGCAGATGGCACCTCTTGGATGGCCATGTTCTCGCTCAACATGCTCCGAATTGCCCTTGACCTCTGCGAACACAACACCGTCTACCAGTTTAGCGCCACCAAATTCCTAGAACATTTCCTGTACATTGCTGGTGCAATGAATACCATCTCTTCGGAGCAAATATCCCTTTGGGATGACGAAGACAATTTCTTTTACGATGTGTTTCACTACCAAGGGAAGGAACCAAAAAAGCTAAAAGTAAGGTCCATTGTCGGCTTGATCCCTCTTTTTGCGGTAGAACCCATTCGCGAAGAGCTCTTTGACTCTCTTCCAGAATTCAAAAAGCGCCTGGACTTCATTCTCAAAGAAAAACCCAAACTAGCCGCATTGGTTTCGAGTTGGGTTCAACCCGGATACGGAAAACGTAGACTATTCTCGCTCCTTCGCGGACACCGCATGAAGAGCGTACTCCAGCGCATGCTGAATGAAGAAGAATTTTTAAGTGATTATGGAATTCGCTCCCTTTCCAAATACCACGAAAACCATCCCTACACCATGAAAATTAATGGGGACACGCTTTCGATTCGCTACACACCTGGAGAGGCCGACACCCAAATGTTTGGCGGAAACTCCAATTGGCGAGGACCGATTTGGTTTCCAATCAACTTTCTGATCATGGAATCTTTGAAGAAATTTGACAGCTACTACGGAGAAGACCTTTCCATTGAGTACCCCACTGGATCGGGAAAATTTCTCACCTTGGACATGATTGCCAAGGAGCTTTCGCTACGCTGCATCTCCATCTTTACAAAAAACAAAGATGGAAACCGCCCCATGTATGGCGACCAAACCAAATTTCAAGAAGATCCTCACTTCAAAGACCATTTTCTTTTCCACGAATACTTCCATGGTGATAGTGGAAAAGGACTGGGGGCCTCCCACCAAACAGGCTGGACTGCTTTAGTAGCAGAAATGATCCATTCCTATTACCAACCCACCCCAAGTCACCACGATGACTCTTCTCCCCTTTTTAGAAGCTAATCGAATCGAAGCAGGTTGCGATGAAGTAGGCAGAGGCTGCTTAGCCGGCCCTGTGGTGGCTGCAGCGGTGATTTTACCTTCAGACTACCGCAACCCCTGGATTCAAGACTCGAAAAAATTGACAAAAAAAACTCGGGAAGACTTAATTCAAGAAATCAAAGGAATGGCGCTAGGTTGGGCGATCGCAGAAGCTAGCGTCGCAGAAATAGACCAGATCAATATCCTCCAAGCCTCCTTTCTGGCCATGGAACGTGCCATTCAGCAACTCCCACAAGCACCCGAACACCTGTTGATTGATGGCAATCGCTGGAAATCCACACTTCCCTACTCCTATACCTGTGTGATCAAAGGGGATGGTAAATTCGCTTCCATCGCCGCAGCTTCCATCTTAGCAAAAGTATACCGGGATGAGATGATGGAACAACTCGCCCAGGAATTCCCCCACTATGGCTGGGAACAAAATGCCGGCTACCCTACCCAAAAGCATCGGGAAGGAATCCAATCCCATGGAAGCTGCCTTTGGCACCGAAAAAGCTTTCAACTACTTCCGCGACAGCTATCCTTGGGGCTGGAATAAAGCATTGCCCTTAGGCCATGTCTTTCAATTCACTGACCACCTTGGTGATGGTCTGCTTGGCATCGCCAAAAAGCATGAGGCAATTTGGATACCCAAACAGCTCATTTTCAACGCCTGCATAGCCTTTTCCCATGCTTCGCTTGGATACAATCACCGTGCGTGCCTTGTCTGCATTCAAGATCGGCATCCCAAAAATCGGACTCTCTGGATTTGTTCTAGCGGCTGGATTGACCACATCGTTGGCTCCTACCACAAATACCAGATCGGTATTCGAGAAGTCCTCATTGATATCGTCCATCTCAATCAACTTGTCGTAGGAAATATTGGCCTCAGCAAGGAGCACATTCATGTGCCCCGGCATACGACCTGCTACTGGGTGAATGGCAAACCTAAAATTGATGTTTCGCTTTTCACATTGCTCCATTAACTCTCGGATCACGTGCTGCGCTTGGGCTACTGCCATGCCATAACCAGGAACCACAATCACGGAAGATGCAGAATCAAATAACATGGCTGTTTCCTCCACACCAATTTCCTTCACCACTACCGCAGGACCATCCGCTCCACCAGTAGCTACGGTTTGGCCAAAACCACCCAGCAAGACATTCACCAAGGAACGGTTCATGGCCTTGCACATGATCTGTGTCAAGATAATTCCCGAGGCACCTACCAGAGAGCCAGCCACAATTAGCACATTGTTATTCAAGATAAAACCGGTGGCACAAGCAGCCATACCAGAGTACGAGTTGAGCAAGGAAATCACCACGGGCATATCCGCCCCTCCAATTGGAATCACCGTCATCACACCTAGTAGCAAGGAAATAACAATCAAAATCACGATGAAGGTTACCTGAGTAGGGTCAAGAAACACCAATACCGAAGCTGCTATAAAGGCGATCAATAAAAATAAGTTGAGCGCATGCTGCCCTTTGAAGGTGATGGGCTGCCCGGATACTTTTCCATCTAACTTGAGGTAAGCCACCATGGAACCTGTAAAGGTTACCCCACCAATCAACAAGGATAAAAGAATACTCGTCAGATTGACGGCATCCAAAGAAGCTAGATTGGTCTCACTCTTGAGGTAATAATCGGACAAGGCCACGGCAAAGGATGCCAGTCCTCCAAAGCCATTGAAGAGGGCTACCATTTCTGGAATTTTGGTCATTGGCACTTTGTAGGCATAGTACAAGCCAATCACAGAGCCGATCAGCACACAGACTCCTATTTCAATAAAGGTCAGTACATCTAAGGTTAGCAAGGTAGCCACGATTGCAATCAGCATACCTACGGCGGAGATAAAATTGCCTTTACGGGCATCTTTGGTTTTTCCCAAGTACTTGATGCCTATGATAAATAGCACAGAAGCTACCAGATAGGCGAGTTGAATTCCAGTGTTCATTTTTTCTTAAACATTTTAAGCATGCGATCGGTCACCGCGTAACCGCCGACCACATTGATGGTAGCCAAAACCAAGGCAAACATACCCAACCATTTACTCAGGGTAGTATAGCCCATTTCGTTGCAAGCCATCAAAGCCCCAACGATGGTGATTCCTGAAATGGCGTTTGAGCCAGACATCAAAGGAGTGTGCAAGGTGGGTGGCACCTTAGATATGAGTTCAAACCCGAGGTAACTCGCCAGGACAAGAACATAAATCAGTACAATTAGCGCTGAAATAGACATAGTTGATGGTTTTATTGAGAAAGAATTTGTTTGGTAAACGCGTGCACCAATTCTCCTTGATGCGTAATCAATACACCCTTGGTGATTTCATCTTCCAAGTCAAGGGTGATACCGGCCTCCCCTAGCAAATGAAAGGCAAGCGTACTGATGTTAGTTGCATAAAGCTGACTGGCATTCACAGGGAGCAGGGAAGGAAGATTGGATTCTCCAACTAGGGTAACTCCATGCTTGACTACGGTGGCGTTTTTCTCAGAAATCGCACAATTGCCTCCAGACTCTACGGCCATATCTACAATTACCGACCCGGCCTTCATGCTCTTGACCATATCTTCAGTGACCAGAATAGGGGATTTTTTACCCATCACTAGGGCCGTGGTAATCACCAAATCCGCATCCTTGATTTTCTCACGGATCAGCTGCTGCTGCTTCTCTAAGTATTCTGCTGATACCTCCCGGGCATAACCTCCTTCGGTTTTTACACCTTCAGCACCCTCCACGCTCAAATACCTGCCGCCTAGGGATTCGACTTGTTCCTTTGTTTCAGGTCGCACATCGGTACATTCTACCACCGCTCCTAGCCTTTTGGCTGTGGCAATGGCCTGTAATCCTGCCACCCCAGCACCAAAAATCAAAACACGTGCAGGGGTAATGGTCCCTGAAGCAGTCATGAGCAAAGGGAATATTTTTCCTAGGTAGTTGGCTCCAAGAAGCACGGCTTTGTATCCAGCAAGGTTGGCCTGAGAGGATAAAGCATCCATCTTTTGAGCACGAGAGATACGGGGTACCGCATCCATTGAAAAGGAACTGATGCGCTTTGCATTGAAGGCCGCGACCACTTCTGGGTGTTGATAGGCATACATGTAGGAAATGTAGGCCGCACCTTCTTTCATCAAGGCTATTTCTTGTAGGGTGGCCAAATTGACTTTGAGCACCAAATCTGCTGCCAAAGCATCTTTGGAAGTCCCGATATTGGCACCTGCTGCTTCATAGTCCTGATTCGAAAAATAGGATTTTTCTCCAGCCCCAGATTCTACCACCACCTCAAATCCTTTTTTTCGGATGAGTTTCACTACCTCTGGGCTCAAGGCCACTCGGTTTTCATATTCCTTGGTTTCTTTTACTACGCCGATGATCATGAAATGGGATTATCTTTAGGTATTGGAATTACTTAATTTTTATTACTTCACCCTATTTTTAAAATATAAGGCAAATTGCTAGAAATAGAAACAATCCTTTGTATGCATTCTATTTCGAATCAACGAAATCTTTAGTTGAGAAGAAAATTCAGTAGAATATTTTTAAATATCCCTGAAACTCGTCACACTACCTCTAAACCTCTCTCCTTCCTAAAGGTTTAATTTTTAGCCGAATACGGAATTTTTGATTTTTTCTTTGCCTTTCCCAAAAATCAACAGCAACTTGGGGAACATTGGAGTAAGCGCATTAGAAATCGCGTGTCGGAAAATTTATCCTCCCGAAACCCCAGTTCTTGTTTCGCTTTTACCTATTTCGATTGTCAATTACCAAACCCATGAAAAAACCAGAAACTCAATCCTCCGGCCAATCCCGGAGAGATTTTATCAAAAATGCAGCGATTGCCTCCTCTTTTTTCATTGTCCCTCGACATGTACTGGGCGGAGTAGGCTTCACCTCCCCTTCTGACCAGCTTCTTCTGGCGGCGATTGGAGCAGGAGGAAAAGGAAAGAGCGATATCCTCAATGCCTCTGTCAATGGCAGAGAACGTGTCGTAGCCTTGTGCGACGTGGATTTTTCAGGTTCCGCCAAAGACTCGGTTGCCAATTTTCCAAAAGCCAAGCTATTTGCAGATTACCGCAAAATGCTGGAGGAAATGAAGGAAATCGATGCGGTGACAATTTCTACCCCCGACCACGTACACGGTCCTGCTGCAAAGTTCTGCATGGAACGCGGTAAGCACGTCTATGTACAAAAGCCAATGACCCACAACATCCGGGAGGCGCGTCTGCTTACACAGATGGCACGAGATCAAAAAGTAGTGACCCAGATGGGCAACCAAGGAGCCTCCAATCCGCTGATGGACATGATCAAAGGCTGGATGGATTCTGATAAAATCGGTAAAGTATCCAAGGTACAGATCTGGACCAACCGTCCCGTATGGCCTCAAGGTGGTGCTTTCCCAAAGCCGGACCCAAGCAACAAGCCCTCTGATATGGAATGGGACCTTTGGCTTGGCCCAGCCCCAGAGATTCCATTTACACCGAACTTACATCCTTTCAACTGGAGAGGTTGGTGGGATTACGGAACAGGCGCACTAGGAGACGTAGGATGTCACTTGATGGACATTCCTTTCCGTATGCTTGGCTTACACTACCCACTCGATGCAGAATGCTCTGTGGGATCTGTATATTCTCAAATGTGGACCCCTGATTATCATCCAGATGGATGCCCAGCCTCTTCCTTCATTACCCTTCATTACGGCCCAACCGCCAAGAATGGTGTTCCTCTGGAAATGACTTGGATGGATGGCGGCATTCGCCCTTCTCACCCTGACATCATTCCTGCTGACCACGACTTGGGAGGTGCCAATTCCGCCAATGGAGTCATGATGATCGGTGAAAAAGGAATCATCACACACAACATCAACGACAGCTCCCCGCTAATGCCTAAGCTTTACCTCTACGATGGAACTCAGGAATTTGGTCCAGATCGCTTGGAGAACACCGAACCTGAATATGGCCACCAGCGTAAGTGGGTGGATGCTTGTAAGGCTGGATTTGGTTCCTCCGAACACAAAGGCCTCACCTCTTCCTTCGATTATGCTGGTCCTATGACCGAAACGGTCTTGATGGGCAACCTGGCCATTCGAAGCTTTATGCTCAGAAAACCAAACAGCAAAGGACAGCAGGAATTCTTTGGCCGCAGAAAGTTGCTCTGGGATGGTGAAAACATGCGCATTACCAACTTGGAGGAAGCCAATCAGTTTGTCGGCAGAACCTACAGAGCTGGATTTGAGGTATAAATCTCAAATACCGATTGAAAAAAACCGTGAGACAAGTGCTCACGGTTTTTTTATGCGTATTTTCATCCCTTTCTTTCGTAAAAATTCAGCCCATGAAGGCCCTTTTAATTGAATCTTTTTCCCAAGCTCCTCGGGTCACCCAGGTGGCAGACCCCGACACACCGGATCAAGGCATCCTCCTAGAAGTAAAGGCAACAGGCCTCTGCCGTAGTGACTGGCACGGTTGGATGGGGCATGATCCCGACATCGTATTGCCACATGTGCCAGGACATGAATTTGCCGGGGTTATCCGTGAGCTAGGCAAAGGAGTGCGCAATTGGAAAGTAGGAGATCGAGTCACCGTTCCCTTTGTCTGTGCCTGCGGCAGCTGCCCTACTTGCCAAACTGGGAACCAACAAATTTGCGACGATCAGTTTCAACCTGGATTTACGCATTGGGGGTCTTTTGCACAATATGTGGCTGTCCACCGGGCAGATACCAACCTGGTGAAACTACCGGATTCGGTAAGTTTCGAAGCGGCTGCAAGTTTGGGATGCCGATTTGCTACCTCCTTTCGTGCGGTAGTTGCGCAGGGTAAAGTCAGTGGCGGACAACTGGTGGCCGTGCATGGATGTGGAGGGGTAGGTTTATCTGCCATTATGATCGCTGCGGCGCAAGGAGCTACAGTCATTGCTGTGGACATCGATGCAGCGAAATTGGCACTTGCCAAGGCTGCGGGTGCCGTCTATTTGGTGGATGCTTCTCAACAGTCAGATGTTCCTGGGCATATTTTAGAACTCAGCAAGGGAGGAGTTCATGTATCGATCGATGCCTTGGGAAGTAAGGTGACGAGCTACAACTCAATTTCCTGTTTGCGAAAACGAGGAAAACACATCCAGGTTGGGCTTTTGGCAGGAAGCGAAGCCAATCCACCTGTTCCCTTGCACCTCGTGATCGCCAAGGAACTCGAAATCATCGGTAGCCATGGCATGCAAGCACATGCCTACCCCGAAATGATGCAGATGATTTTGGAAAATAAAATTGCTCCAGAGCAATTGATTGGAAGGAGAATTTCACTTGAAGCGGCGGCTGAAGCCTTGATGCGCATGGATTCCTTCGAAGAAAAAGGGATGGCAATGATTACTCAATTTTAAATAGGCAAAGGATCAATGGAAAAAAATAAAAAACGCTGGCTGATCCAATCCGTGGCAGGATTACTACTTACAGGTGCAGGATTGTCGGTTTGCATTCATGCAGGTGTAGAAAAATTAGGGGGAGAAGATTGGTTTTGGACAGGAACTCTAGGATTGGTGATTTTTCAGGCGGGACTCAGCCTGGTGATTGATGGGGTTCGGTACCGATAAGTTCGAACAATCCAAAGAAAGTTTTACTTTTTGAAAACTGTACAAAAAAGCAATACTTCTTTCATTGATTGCTATTTTTTAGTAACTTGTTTACTGTCTTAAACCTTTTACACCAAATAAAGTCCAAGGAAAAAACCAAAAAGCTAATGATCAAGAAAATCACCTTCGCCGTAATCGTCATCCTGGTAGCCATCCAGTTTATTCCCATGGAAAAAAATGAATCGGGAACGAACGATTTTGACCTTACTACAAACTACCAAGTTCCTGAACATGTCGCTACGATTATGAAAGGAGCTTGCAACGATTGCCACAGCAACACCTCCACGTATCCTTGGTACAGCAACATTCAGCCGGTAGGCTTTTGGCTCAACCATCACATCGACGAAGGCAAAGGGCATTTGAACTTTTCACAGTTTACCTCGCTTCCCCTTCGCGTACAAAACCACAAGTTTGAAGAAATTGTAGAGATGGTTGAAAGCAAAGAAATGCCACTTCCTTCCTACACCTACATGGGACTACATCCTGAAGCCAACCTTTCCGATGCAGACCGAAAAGTATTGGTAGATTGGGCCAAAGAGCAAATGGCCCTACTTGCCGCCACCTACCCAGCTGACAGCTTAAAGATGAAGCCCAGACCAGCTCCAGCACAATAAGAAATTACATTGAACTAGACTGGGACCGAATAAATCCCAGTCTATTTTTTTCATACTACCCCTTCTACCATGAAAAAATTTAAAGATACAGCTGTTCGATGGGGAGTAATTGGCGTAGGAAAAGTCTGCGAGCTCAAGTCTGCACCAGCCATGAATACCATCCCAAATAGCAAGCTGGTAGCTGTCATGCGGAGGGATGCTGCCAAAGCAGAGGACTATGCGGTCCGTCATGAGGTTCCCAAATGGTACAGCAAGGCTACAGAATTAATTCATGATCCAGAGGTCAACGCCATCTATATTGCCACGCCACCCCATGTCCACTTGGAACTCACCCAGCTGGCTGCTTCTGCCGGCAAACCGGTCTATGTAGAAAAGCCGATGGCCCGAACTTATGCCGAGTGCCTGCAAATGATCAAAACTTGTGAACAAGCAAGCGTGCCGTTGTTTGTGGCCTACTACCGAAGAAAGTTGCCTCATTTTTTGAAAATTAAGGAGATACTGGAGCAAGGTGAGATTGGTGACATTCGGACGGTGCACATCAACTTGAAACAAGTCCTTACTCCTAATCTAGTAAGCCAAACCGAAACCAATTGGCGCGTAATCCCTGAAATCGCAGGGGGTGGATATTTTTATGACCTAGCCTCCCATCAATTGGACTTGTTGGACTTCTTTTTTGGCAAAATCACGCATGCAGCTGGATTTTCTACCAACCAAGCCAAAGCATATCCTGCGGAAGATATGGTCACAGGAACTTTTGTATTTGAAAATGGAGTGATGGGCACCGGAAATTGGTGTTTTACGACCTCAAGTGCATCGGAAATCGACGAAATCGTGATTGACGGTTCCAAGGGGCAAATCCGTTTTCCTACGTTTGGAGAAGGAGCATTTACCCTGCTTAGACCGAATCAAAAACCGCTTCATTTTCACCTGGAGCTACCCAAACACATACAGCGCCCGCTGATCCAAAGTATCGTGGAAGAATTACTCGGCAAAGGAAGTTGTCCAAGTACAGGGATTACTGCTGCACGGACCAACTGGGTACTAGAGGAAATTGTAAAACACCGGATTTAAAATAGTTCACCGAATCGAACATGCGCGAAAGGAACTTGACCCTAGAAAACTACCTAGATCACCACTACCTACACCGAAGTAATTGGTTGAGAGCAGCTGTACTGGGAGCCAATGATGGCATTATTTCCATTTCCAGTCTTGCCATTGGAATGGCAGCGGCAAGTACTACCCGTGAACCGATTGTATTGGCCACAGTAGCCGGCTTAGTGGCCGGAGCCTTGTCCATGGCAGCAGGGGAATACGTTTCCGTCAGCTCCCAAACAGACATTGAAAAGGCAGATAAAGAACGGGAAATCATGGAACTCAAAGATTATCCCGAACAAGAGATGCATGTATTGGCGCAGATTTACGAAAAGCGCGGACTAAAAAAAGAAACAGCAAGGCAGGTAGCCCTTGAGCTTACCGAAAAGGATGCCTTGGCTGCACACTTACGTGATGAATTGGGGATCAATGAAATGAATCAAGCAAAACCAATTCAAGCAGCATTTGCATCTGGTGCCTCGTTTACGGTCGGAGGGATTCTACCCTTGGCTTTGGTACTATTAGCTCCTGTCACGGGAATGGAATATTGGCTTTATGGATTCACCTTACTTTTTCTGATCCTGCTAGGGGCTACATCCGCAAAAGCGGGTGGATCTAGCCTAAGCAAAGCTATATGGCGCATTACCCTCTGGGGAACCCTGGCCATGGGACTTTCTGCTGGCGTAGGCTATTTGTTCGGAGTAAACGTATAACCACTATCTCTGTAAAAAAATGAAGGTTAGCCCGATTAGCAAGCAAGAAATTCCGAGAGGAGAAGAAATCAAAGGGCAAGACCTTAGAGAAGGTATCTTCAACTTGATACAGGTCCAATTTCCAGCCTTCACCAAGGAAGATTACATTTCAAATAGTGAATTGAATACTTACCGGAGGTTGTATTTGACCTCACTTATCCTCCAGGAAAAAGGGGAACTCGCTGCTATTGATCTGGAGGTAATGGACGCCATTAAAAACAACTCCATCCTCTCTGAAAATATTCACGAAAAGAAAGCAGGTAAACTCACCTTTGGACAAAAGCTTGCTGATCAAGTGGCTTCCTTCGGTGGAAGTTGGGTTTTTATCATCAGCTTTTTTTCCTTTATAATCGGCTGGATAGCCCTAAATGCATGGCTTTTGGGGAGCAGACCCTACGATCCTTTTCCCTTTATCCTACTCAACCTTATACTTTCCTGTTTGGCAGCCATCCAAGCCCCCATCATCATGATGAGCCAAAATAGACAAGAACAAAAAGACCGAAAGCGAAGCGAACAAGACTACAAAATCAATTTAAAGGCCGAACTTGAAATCAAGATTCTCAGTGAAAAAATTGATCATCTATTGGTTCACCACAACAAAAAACTGTTGGAGATTCAAGAAGTACAGACCGATTACTTGGAAGACTTGATAAAGGCTGTAAAAAACCCAGATCGGAAGACAGGGTTATAGTGCAAGCTATTTTTTGATCCTGTTTTTTCAGAGCCAGCCGATTCATTTCCTTTTCCATTCACGCTACATTATTTCGGGTTTTTCTTAGATTTAAGACCTACTAATGCTTAGCCCTTATGAAACGGATTTTTCTTGTTCTATTCCTGCTTGGTTCGCTTACCGCGAATTCCCAAACCTTTGACTCCTCCCTACCCCTCAAATACCGAAATATTGGTCCTTTTCGAGGAGGAAGGTCGGTATCTGCCTCTGGGGTAGTCCAAGACCCACTCACCTATTACTTTGGAACTACAGGTGGAGGTCTGTGGAAGACTAGCGATGCGGGGCAACATTGGGAAAATATCTCTGATGGATTTTTTGCTACCAGCTCCATTGGTGCGGTGGCGGTAGCCGAGAGCAATCCCAACATTGTCTATGTGGGAATGGGTGAACATGCGCCTCGAGGGGTCATGACCTCCTACGGCGACGGAGTATACAAATCTACCGATGCCGGAAAAACCTGGAAAAAATTGGGGCTGGAGAAGACCCAACACATCTCTCGAATTCAAATCCATCCAAGCAACCCAGATGTACTCTATGTGGCCGCCCAAGGAGCGCTCCATGCTCCAAACGAGGACCGTGGGGTATACAAAAGCATCGATGGAGGCCTGAACTGGGAAAAAATCCTGTTTGTAGATAACATGACCGGCGCAGTGGAGCTGTCCATGGACATGAACTACCCTGAAATCCTCTACGCAGCCATGTGGGAGCATCAGCGCTTTCCTTGGCAAGTGAAGTCTGGAGGCCCTGGATCGGGATTGTACAAATCCACCGATGCAGGCAAAACCTGGAACAAAATCCACAAAGGCCTGCCAGAGGAAAAAGGAAAGATGGCCATCTCCGTTTCTAGAGCAAATTCCAACAAGGTATACGCCTTGATTGAAAGCAATACCGAGAAAGATTTGGGAGGACTATTTGTGTCCGAGGATGCTGGCGAGAGCTGGTCCCTCATCAATAAAAGCAACCGGTTGACGCAGCGCGCTTGGTACTACATCGAAGTCTTTGCAGATCCGGTCAACGAACACAAGGTATATGTACAAAGTGCCCCTTTCTTGGTTTCGATTGATGGAGGCAAAACCTTTGAAGATATCGATGGACCTCACGGGGACTACCATGACCTTTGGATTAACCCTAAAAACCCCAACAATTTGATCTTAGCCGATGACGGTGGCGGATCCATCTCCTTCAACGGTGGCAAGACCTGGTCTACACAGAGCAACATGCCTACGGCCCAGTTTTACCGAATCAATGTAGACAACCAGTTTCCCTACCGCATTTACGGCGGACAGCAGGACAACACATCCGTAGTGATATCTAGCATAGGCCTAGGCAGAGGGGGAATTACTCAGGAGCATTGGAACAATTCTGCAGGAGGTGAGTCTGCCTTCCTCGCTTTTGACCCAAATGATCCCCGCTACGTGCTAGGTGGAAGCTACCAAGGCACCATTGAAGTGTTAGACATGGAGACGAAAGGATCGACCAACATCATGGCCGCACCGATACAATATCTTGGCATGGATGCCAAGGACATGAAATACCGTTACAACTGGAATGCACCGATCATCTGGTCCCAGCATGAACCGAATACTTACTACCATGGTGCGCAGGTACTTTTGAAAACGCAAGATTGGGGCAAAACCTGGAAAGAGGTTTCTCCGGACCTCACCCGCAACGAAAAATCCAAGCAAGGCAAAGGAGGAGTTCCCTTCACCAACGAGGCAGTGGGGGCTGAAAACTACGGCACCCTTGCTTATGTAATCGAAAGCCCACATGCAGCGGGCACAATTTGGACTGGAAGTGACGACGGCCTCGTCCAACTAACCCGAGATGCTGGCAAAACCTGGACCAATGTCACTCCAAAGGACCTCAAAGAGTGCTTAATCAATGCAATCGAAGTTTCTCCCCATGATCCTGCTACGGCCTACATCGCGACCACACGCTATAAATTCAACGATTATACGCCTGCGATCTACAAGACCACAGATTACGGAAAAACTTGGACCAATATTTCCAAAGGGATTCCTTACGGTGCCTTCACTCGGGTAGTTCGAGAAGATGCGAAGGTGAAAAACTTGCTTTTTGCGGGCACCGAACAAGGCATGTACCTCTCCAAGGATGGAGGGCTCAATTGGGTGAGTTTTCAACTCAACCTGCCAGTCACTCCAATCACGGACCTCAAAGTAGCACATGATGACCTAATCGTGGCTACGGCTGGTAGATCCTACTGGATCTTGGATGAACTCAATGCGGTACGAGAAGTAAAAGCTAGCGTAGAAAAAATTAGCCTTTACACCCCAGAAAAAGCACTTTTAGGCAGTTGGTATTCTTCCATGAATGGTGGAAACCTAGACGGATATACGGGCACAAATCCTTTCCAAGGACAAAACCCTGCCTCTGGCATGGTGATTTACTACCAGCTGCCACAAACTTTTGCGGACAGTACCGAATTGGTCCTTGAAATCCTAGACGCCCAAGGAAAACTCGTGAACAAAATCAGTTCAAAAAGGAATCCTGACTTCCAATCGTACGATGGAGGACCATCACCTGCCCCTACACTATCTACCCGAAAAGGAGTCAATCGATTCGTTTGGGACTTGCGCTACCCTACCGTGCCTGGAATACCAACCGCATACATCGAGTCAAGCTTCCGAGGTCATAAAGCCATTCCAGGAACCTACACCTTGAAATTAAGTGCTGCTGGATTCACGGCAGAAGCGAAGGGTGAAATTCAGGATGTTCCAGGTAGTAAGTTGACCGCATCTGATTTCCAAGCCTATCACCAATGGATGAGCACCCTGGAAGGGGAAGTAACTCAGATGCACCAGCTCGTCAATACCGCCAAAGGATACCAGGATCAATTGAAAGACTTGGTGGGCCGCTTGGAAGGGAAAACAGAATTTCAAGATGTCAAGGTGGCTGCTCAAGCGCTCATCAAAGAATTGACGGCTTGGGACGAGTCCATGGTGCAGCGCAAATCCACTGCTTATGACGACGTGGAAAACTTTCCCAATAAGTTTACGGCCAACTTCCTATTCATGATGAACCATGGTGAGAGCAGTATTCCAAGCATCAACGAAGGGACCAAAGTACGGCATGCCGAGTTGCTAGCGCAGTGGAAGCCACTAGAGGTAGAGGGCAAGCGATTGGTAGAAAAAGCCATCCCAACATTCAATGCACTCGCCAAAGAAAAAGGAGTGGGTGTGCTGTTTTTGAAATAAACTAGTATTCTAAATTCAACTTGCTGCTGGAATCAGGTGATTTCTGATTCCAGCTATTTACTCAAGTTATTCCAAAGACCCGCAAACCGAAACGCATGCGACACCTCACTTTTTTACTCGCTTTACTGATTTTTGGAGCCTGCAATTCAAAAGCTCCTTCCCAAAATGAAGGAGATGCTTTGGCAACAGCTGATTCCCTTTTTACCACGCCCCTAGGCAAAGTATTTGAGATTCCAGCGCCAAGTGAGGCCGCAGTAGCAAACTACACAGCAGCCAAAAAGGAGTACGAAGCCAATCCTAAAGATGTAGAGGCACTTATTTGGTACGGGAGAAGGACGGCCTACTTGGGGCAATACCAACAAGCAATAGCCATCTACACGGAAGGAATCTCGAACTTCCCCCAAGATGCTCGCCTGTATCGGCACCGGGGCCACCGCTACATCAGCATCCGAGAGTACGATAAAGCAATCGCAGATTTCGAAAAAGCAGCAACCCTCATCCAAGGCACAGCAGACCAGATCGAGCCAGACGGTTTACCGAATGCACAAAATATTCCCTTAAGTTCCCTCCATAGCAATGTGTGGTACCATCTCGGGCTAGCCTACTACCTCACGCACCAGTACGAAAAAGCCTACCAAGCCTACCTCAAGTGTAGAGACAGTGGGTCCAACTACGACAACATCGTGTCCAGTACCCACTGGTTGTTCATGATTCAGCAGCGTTTGGGAAATCCTAGAAAAGCAGATTCACTACTTGCCCCAATTCAACGAGAGGGGATTGTCATCGAAAACCAGGCATATTCAGATCTCTGTGGCATGTACAAAGGCTGGATATCGGCTGATTCTCTTGAAGCAAAGGGCGCGGGTAGTCCTTCTCAAGACGCGATGCGCTACGGCCTTGCCAACTGGCATTTGTATCATGGAGATACCATTCAAGCACGGCAGTTGATGGAAGGCTTGATGGAGGAAAAAGCATTCACTTCCTTTGGCTATTTGGCTGCCGAGAGTGACCTACTCTATTATTTTTCAAAAGACAAGAAGTAGGTCAAGTAGTCACATGTGGGGCTTTGATACTCAGTACCGCCCTATCGGTGTTAAAAATCAAAGTTTCGGTAGTTCCGATTTGGTAACTGGGCATTCCCTTGCGCGATACAGATGCCAGGGCTACAATCGCGATCCCCTTAGCCACACAAAACGAATGAATACCCGCTACCACATTGGTATTATTGACTACATGGCTGTGTAAAATAACTTCTTCATTGCCTTTAGAGAAGGATGCCATGTCCCGTTCTGCTTCGTTGGTATTCACAAAATGTGCTGGGGTATTCACATAAACCAAATGAAGAGAGGCGCTAAACAATTTGACAAAAGGGATAAAAATATCGAAAACTTGTTTGGCCGATCCAGTAAACAGGGAAGCAAAAGCCAATTTTCGAAACGCATTGCCATCTAAGGCTTTTTTAACTGCCAATACAGGACATGGGGCATTTCTTAGCACATTTTGAAGAGTAGATCCAATAAATTTCCCCTCGGTAAAGCCTTTTCCATAAGCCCCCAAAACCACCAAATCTACCTGCTGCGCATCGATTACTCGGAGAATTTGCTCGGCAGGCACCCCGATTTTAACGATCACCTGAACCTCATTTTTTGAAAATGACATCATTTTCAGATACTCCGGAATACGTGCGGAAGCTTCATCCAATTCTAATTGCAGGTCAGGATAGTTTTTTCTAGCCTTTTCGGGAAGAAGGTCCCAATCAATTTGTGAAGGGATTACAGTCACAGAAATGAGTTGAACCGATGCTTTTGCGGCTATTTTTTTAGCACTTTGCAAGGCTGCAAGCGCATATTCTGAAAAATCAAAAGGGACTAGAATCGTTTTCATGGCAACTGGATTTAGTAATTGTGTTGCCAAAAATCAAAAAAAGTAATCCGAAATAACCTGTTGAAAATCAGTTAAAAACAAGATTTAAATTAGGTATTAACCCAAAATTAAAATGCATATTCCATCTTTTGATTGCAGCGTCCATAAGCACCGCATTCTAGTTCGCAGGGCACAAAACCAAGTCGATGGTAGAGTTTAATGGCGGCTTCCAATTTGGTGTGGGTGTAAAGACGAACTTTTGTAGCTCCTTTTTGGCGGGCAATCTCTAGGATCTGTTTTCCAAGCAGTTCCCCTGCACCTTTTCCTTGAAATTCAGGCGAAACCC
>JBEDEY010000009.1:0-5648 GCA_041175425.1 Bacteroidota bacterium
ACAGGGTGACCTCCTCTTTCGGAGAATCCCTCCTTCACCTCGTCATTGGATAGTACCGTACCTAGGGCAGGACACCAGTTGACGGTGGTTTCAGCGAGAAAAGTCAAGCGGTAGTGCAGCAAAAGTTGCTGCTGCTGAGTTTCGGTATATCCCTTCCAATCTTCTGCCGTAAACGAAGGCGTGCCCTCGTCACAAACAGCTTTTACAGATGAATTTCCTTCTTTTTCAAATCGTGACACCAAACTAGCAATGGACAAGGCCTTGTCGGCCTCTTGGTCGTAGTAGCTATTAAAAAGCTGCATAAAAATCCACTGGGTCCACTTGTAGTAGGCTGGATCGGAGGTGCGGACCTCTCGGTTCCAGTCAAATGCGAAACCAATATTCTTCAATTGCTCGGTGTATCGTGCAATGTTTTGTTCGGTGGTCACTGCAGGGTGTTGCCCTGTTTGGATGGCATATTGCTCTGCAGGCAGGCCAAAGGAATCGTACCCCATGGGGTGAAGCACATTGAAGCCTTTGAGGAGCTTAAATCTAGAGACAATATCTGAGGCGATGTAGCCTAGTGGGTGTCCCACATGCAGCCCTGCTCCGGATGGGTAGGGAAACATGTCCAAGGAATAAAATTTAGGACGAAGGGGGTCTATTTCGGCAATATAGGTGCCTTGTTCACTCCACTTTCCCTGCCATTTTTTTTCTATTTCCCTAAAGTTGTACTCCGCCATGGTGTTTGTTTCGGTTGCTTGCTGTCAATAATCCTGCAAAAATAGAAAAATTAGATTGCTTTTGATGTCCCCTTTCTTTCTTCTGCCCAACCCTTAATTTAGCCTTTCCTCATTTTTTTTAATTCTCATCCTATTTTTTGGTAGATTAATCGCTCCAAACTTAATTTTCGCATGGTACAGAAACTCTCATTAACCCTTGCCTTAGTCGCTGGAATCTGTTTTTCAGCCGTATCCCAAAAGAAATTCACCCCCAAGCAAATCGAAGCTCTAAAAGCGGAGGTGTCTAGCATTGTCGAAGCCAATCACAAGCAAAGTCAAGTGATGGTAGATAAGGTATTCAGTTTTGCCGAGCTGGGTTTTCAAGAAGTGGAGTCCTCCAAGTACCTCACGGGCATTTTGGAGAAACAAGGTTTCAAAATCGAACGGGGTGTTTCGGGTATTCCCACCGCCTGGTTTGCCACTTGGAGCAATGGTCCAGGTCCTGTCATCGCGCTGGGATCTGATGTAGACAACATTCCAAAAGCTTCTCAATATCCAGGAGTAGCGTTTTACAAACCCATAGTAGAAGGTGCCCCTGGTCATGGAGAAGGACACAATGCGGGGATTCCACTCAACATTACTGCTGCACTTGCAGTGAAGCAATTGATGGAGCGGGAGCAAATTGGAGGCACGCTAATCCTTTGGCCAGGTATTGCCGAAGAGCTAGTAGCTGCCAAGGCCTGGTTTGCTCGTGATGGTAAATTTGACGGCGTAGACCTTTGCATTTTTACCCACGTGGCCAATAACCTCGGCGTAAGTTGGGGGCAGGCAACTGGTACCGGATTAATTTCAGTAGAATATACCTTTTCTGGAGATGCAGCACATTCCGCAGGCGCTCCTTGGCGAGGCAAAAGTGCTGCCGATGCCACAGAATTGATGAATATCGGGTGGAATTACAAGCGTGAGCACCTACATCCCCTCAAAAGATCTCACTCGGTGATCACAGATGGGGGAGACCAACCCAATGTCGTTCCTTCCAAAGCATCAATATGGTACTACTTTCGAGATGTAAACTACAACGGCATCATGGAAATGTATGCCCAAGCAAATGACATCGCCAAAGGTGCAGCCTTGATGACTGGGACGACCATGACTTCCAAGGTGCTGGGTACGGCTTGGCCTCGTCACTTCAATAAGGTAATCGCTGAAAAGATGTACCAGAATATTCAAAAGGTAGGCCTGCCAGCTTGGGATGAAAATGACCTTGCCTTGGCTAAGGCAGTGCAGCGGGAATTGGGAGTCAAAGAAGAAGGGATGCCCACCAAGTTGGATGAGTTGGGAGTACCTGTGAAGGAGCCTATCTCTGGAGGATCGGATGATATTGGAGATGTCTCTTGGGTAGTGCCTACCGTTACCTTGCGTTTTCCTTCCAATATCCCTGGACTTCCTGGGCACCACTGGAGCAATGCGATTGCCATGGCTACCCCGATTGCTCATAAAGGGGTTACGGCTGGTGCGAAAGCAGAAGCGATGACCATTTTGGATTTTCTGTTGCAGCCGGAATTGGTGACGCAGGCTTGGGATTACTTCAAGAATGTGCAAACTAAGGAGGAGACCTACAAGCCGATGATTACAAAAGAGGATGCACCTCCGATCTATTTGAACCGTGACATCATGAATCGTTTCCGTCCTGAATTGGAAAAGTTTTACTACGACGAAACCAAGTACGGAACCTATTTGGAGCAGTTGGGAGTAACTTACCCTACCGTGAAAAAGCAATAGATTCAACTAAAGGATTTTATTTTCCCACCTTTCTATGGAAAATTCACCTTCACTCCAGCTCCGTGAGGCCAGCCTTGCGGAGCTGTTTTGGTTACATGAACGGATAGGGGAGTTCCCCGGAAAAGCCTCCCTTTCTTTTTACGAGGAGCGCTTGCGGCATCGGTTCTCTCTAGCTATGGTCGCACTCTGGGATGGGGAGTTGGCTGGATTTAAGGTAGGTTACCAAAGTGAACTACCCGAGCAGTTTTATTCTTGGATGGGAGGGGTAAGACCTGAGTTTCGGAGAAAAGGAATTGCCACTGCCTTAGCAGAGGAGCAGGAAAGATGGGCCAAAGAGAATGGGTTTCGAGCTGTATTTTTTAAAACACGCAACCGCTTTCCGGGGATGATTCAGTTTGGAATTGAGCGAGGCTTTAAGGTAATCGATCTACTTCCAAAAGGAGGGGTGGAGGATTACCGAATCGTGATGCGCAAGGAATTGTAGGAGATTCGTTTTGAGAAAAAGCTTGAGGTACTCAACAATTTCGTACTTCGCATTTCGTTAATCGTACTTCTTACTTATCCTTCCGATTTTAACACTTACCTTTGCCAATCTACTAGCGGTCGAATCACCCGCTTCACCAAAAATTCAGATGACCACACAAACATTGGTAGCCACTGGGCTTCAGCTTCCACTCATGGAGGCTTTTTACACCATTCAAGGAGAAGGACGATTTTCTGGCCATGCCGCTTATTTCATACGGCTAGGTGGCTGTGATGTAGGTTGCGTCTGGTGTGATGTGAAGGAAAGTTGGGAAGCAGGAAAATGGCCAACTGTGTCCATCGAAGAACTAGTAGCAGGCGCGCTTTCTTATCCAGGAAGGTTGGTCGTAATCACTGGAGGAGAACCTTTGCTTTACAACTTGGATCCCTTAACCCAGTTGTTGAAATCCAACGGCTTTGCTGTTCACCTGGAAACCTCCGGTGCACATCCCTTTTCGGGACAATTTGACTGGGTGTGTTTCTCTCCTAAAAAATTCAAAAAGCCGCATCCTTCCATCTATGCCGTTGCTGACGAGCTGAAGGTGGTGGTCTATCATCCCAGTGATCTACCTTTTGCTGAGGAGCATGCTGCCTTGGTAAACAAGAACTGTGAGGGGAGACTGCAGCCAGAGTGGAGCAAGGCTTCCGAGCGGCTTCCAGAATTGATTGGGTACATAAAAAGTAATCCCCATTGGAAAATATCACTCCAAACGCATAAATTTATGGATATACCTTAATCCATGCGTCAAGTCCTCCTTCTTCTACTCTTGTTGTGGGTGGCTACACAGGCCTATGGGCAGTCGTATTCGGTAGCAGATGGTCGGGCAATCAAACTTTTTCAGGAGGGCGAAATGCTCCTCAACCTCAAAAAATATCCCGAAGCTTTACTCAAATTTCGAGCGGCGATTGATCGAGAGGATAGATTTGTAGAGGCCTATCAAAAGGCATCCCAGTTGCTCCTCACCCAAGGTAAATTTCAGGAGGCTGAGGTTCTCGCAATGCAAGGAAAATCACGTTTGGGCTCTCTAAACAGCCAGTATGTAGTGGATTTTGGTTGGCTGTTAACTAACATCTATTTGAAGCAAGGTCGATTTGAGGAGGCAATCGGAGAATTTCGAACTGTTGAAAAGCAGGCAGCGGAGGCATTTAAACAGGGCAATTATTTTTTGGAGATGCAGAAGAAAATAGATTTTGTGGAAGCCCTGCTTCCTCAGAAAAAAGAGATTGAAAAAGAAATCTTACCCTCACCTTTAAATGGCTTTGCTTTGCAGTATTTCCCTGTATTGACTGCAGACGGCAAGCAACTTTTTTTTACGAGACGGGGTGGGACTGCAGCTTACGATAAGGAGGATATCTATATTTCACAGGCAGAATCTGCACAGATTTGGACTAGTCCCCAAAGTATTTCCTCCAAGATCAATTCTTCGTACAATGAAGGAACCTGTTCAGTCACTGCGGATGGTAATTTTTTGATTTACACTTCCTGCGATGCACCGGATAGCCAAGGCAGCTGCGACCTCTACAGTGTGGAAAAGGTGGGAGGAGAATGGCAGGCTCCAAGGAACATGGGTTCAAAAATAAATTCTTCCTTTTGGGACTCCCAGCCTTCGCTTTCTGCTGATGGACGCTTGTTGTTTTTTTCTTCGGACAGAAGGGGAGGTTTTGGCGGCAACGACATTTGGTATGCAGCGCGAAATGCAGATGGAAGCTGGTCTGAAGCAAAAAATATAGGTGCTTCCATCAACACGCCAAAAGATGAGATTTCTCCTTTTTTATTTTTCAACAATGAAACCCTGTTTTTTGCTTCGGATGGGCATTTAGGATTAGGAGGGATGGATATTTTTCTTTCGAGAGTGTCAGCAGGCCTTTTTCAGCAGCCGGAAAACTTAGGCTTGCCCATCAATGATCAGCTGGATCAGGTGGCCTTGTTTATTACTGCACAAGAAGACTATGCCTACTATTCGGAATTGTCCACGAGCAATGGGGTAGGTGATCGGGCTTATTTGTACCGATTCAAGTTCCCCAAAGAGATTGAATTGGGAGAGAATTTAACCGTTACGGGTGGGCAAGTGCTCCATGCCAAAACAGGTGAGCCGATTTCGGCAAGCCTTTCTCTAGTTTCTTTAGGGAACGACAGTACCCGCTACCAGTTTCAATCCAATGGGCAAGATGGGTCCTTTTTGATGCTATACCCCGAACAAGAGGCTGCCGGCCTCTATGTGGAAAAAGCAGGTTTTTTACCTAAAATCTACAATGTAGAGCGAGATTCCATCAAAAATGTAAAGGATTTGAAAGTGGAGTTGGTACCCATTGCTTCGGGGGAAGAGTTTGTGTTTGAAAATGTGTTTTTTGATTTTGACAGCTTTGCACTGAAGCAAGAATCCTTGAGTTCCCTCCGCCGTCTCGATCGATTTTTACAATCCAACCCCAAGGTGTCTATCTTGATTACTGGGCATACGGATAACCTAGGATCGGATGAATACAACCTCAAGTTAAGCTTGCAACGGGCTCAAAGCGTGAGGACCTATTTGTTGGATGTGGGTACTAATCCAGATCGGATAAAAGTTGCTGGCAAGGGTTTCCGAGAGCCGATGCTACCCAATTCCAATGCCTCCAATCAGGCAAAAAATCGAAGAATTACAG
>JBEDEY010000010.1:0-2763 GCA_041175425.1 Bacteroidota bacterium
GTAGCTCTCAATTCATAGTTGAAGGCATTTAGGGTTGAAGGGGTTTGCACTGTAAAGTTGCCTGAGGTACCGTTAAATTGAGTCTTTGCTCCTAATCCAGAGTTGAGGGCAGTCATATTCCCTGAGGTAATTCTCATTGTACCCAGCTCCTTCACATTTTCCAGTTTGGCATTCCCAGAAGTAAGTTGAACATCCAGTTGGCTTCCTATATTTTTTGCGGTAAAATTCCCGCTTGTAGAACCGTAGTTGACGGTACCCTGAATGCCATCTACCGTGGTATTTCCCGAGGTCAATCTAGCGATTACATTTCCATCGATGGCGTTGGCAAGTAGGTTGCCCGAGGTGGCGGTTAGGGTAAGGTCTCCCTTAATCTGAGTAGCAGCCACATTCCCTGAGGTAAGCTGTAGGGTAGTCAGTTTTGATTCCAGATTTTGTATGCTTACTTCTCCTGAAGTGCCTCTTACCTGAAGCGCAAGTGCTACTGGCCCGGTGATTTTGATATATCCCTTGTTTTTGCTGTTCCAATTGTATTTGCCAGTACCATGCTTATAGCTGATTTTAAGGACATCACCCACCGTTACGAATACGATGTCTTGGTCGGTCACATTGGAGGTTAGGTAGGCTTCGACTGCTACCTCTGTCGAGGATCCTCCTACATAGCTGACGTCTAGCCAACCGCTTTCAACTTCGATTTGGGTGATGTTCGAATATTTTTTGGTGGTATTGACCAATACATTCTGGGCTGTGGCCCAAGTGGTGGAGGCGAGTAGGAGCAAGGCAAGTAGACTTGCGTAGGTGTAATTTTTCATAAGAATTCGGTTAGTCATTTAAAAGTTTGATGCCAAAAGTGATTGGATTCAAAGCGGGTCCTTTTCCTCCTTGGAATAGTTCGTTCAAATCGTAGGTGCTGAAAAATGTAAGATTTTTTCCGAAGCCCAGTTCTCCACGGATTCCGTAGCGTAGATTTTCCAAATAGAGTCCTGTGTTTACCTTTTCAATGCGATCTGTGGAGCTGCCTGGCTCCTCATACACAAATTTGGATCTGCCTCCCAATCGGTAACCTATATAGGGACCAACTGCAATATTGACACCTTTTGAATCATCACCTGGGTTTATCCGTAACAAAGTCATTGCAGTTAAATAGGAGGCGGATAGTTTACTTTTTACTCCTGTTACATCGGTCCGCTCCACAAAAGAAATTTGATCTTGGCCGCGTACAGCTTGGAAATCCCGGTTTTCAAATTTGAAATTGTACCATTGAAAGCCCAAACCAAAATCCCATCTCCAGCTTTCACTTAGGCGCTGTGATCCAATCCAATTTAATCCCACATTCCAGCTACCCCAACCTTTAGTCGCGTAGGGCTGGTCGGAGGTAGGGAAGCTTCCTTTCTCCAAAAAGTTATTGATCCCTAAATCAAGGTTAAAGTTGGTTTTGAATGCAGGGTCCTTTTTTTCCTTGGGATCGGTTTCGATTTTGACTTTGGTATCTAGGCCAGATTCATCCACTAGGACACTCAGTCTTCCCAGACGAACTTCCGTTTCCAGACCATTTTCATTGACACGAACTACCTCTTTTACCGAGCCGTCTTTTTTATGGATTTCAACAAGGGTTACTTCCCCGGTTTCTTTGTTTTCTTTGACCCCAAGTTCACTGATGATTTGGTTGATGTTCATCAACTTGAGCTTTTCAAAATCTTCGGTGGATTGCACCATAATCACGATTTTGCCAGCCTTACCAAACTCGATCACCACGCTGTCCTTGAGAACAAGGTGTTTTTTATTGAGGAGTTGCTCCGGGTGCTCTGCAGCCATGCTCACTTGAACAAGGCCAAAAAAGGCGAGGATTAGGAATAGTTTTTTCATCGTTTTTTTGTGTTAGTGTATTGTTTGGTTTCGTTTTATTGTTTTTCAATTGAGGCCTCTCTTCTACTTGTTAGGGAAGAAAAAAGGCGTTCCTTTTTTTCTTGTATGCCTTCAAATCCCTCGTCTAATTTGCCCAAAAGCCCTTCTACTTGCCCGACAGTTTTGCCGAGCTCAGTCACTAGATTTTTTTCTTTTGGAGCCGCTTTTTCGAGTCCATCCGAATAGATTCGGATGCGGTAAGAGCCACCTTCTTCTGCCATCGCTTCATTGGTCGATGGAGTAGAAAATGATTTGGTTTCTGCTAGTGCAGGAGCTTGACTGCGTACTGGTTCAGCAACACTGGGCACTGCCTCTGCTGTAAAAACAGGAATACTAGCAGAAACTGCCTCGTTTTGTGTAATCACTTCTACTACAGAATTCTGTTGCTGTGTTTTTATTCTGGTTTGCCCACGCTCAATTGGGGTAGAAATGCTGCTCGTTGATGGGAATTCAATTTCAGCCTCAACCGTAGGCAATGGCGTCACTGGAGGATTTTCACTTATTTCAGGATTAATTTCTTGCGCCTCAGCCAAGGGTGCATTTATTTCAGACTCTTGCCCTGTAGACCAAAATAGGAATGCAGCACCAAGAGCAAGGGTTACCGCTGCCGCAATCGCCCACCAGGAGCTTGCCTTTTTTGGCGCTTGTTTTGCATCTAGTTGACTAGCCAAGGTATCCCAAGCAGCTAGGCTAGGTGTTTCCTGGTGATTCTCGAGTTTTTCTCTAAAAACCCGATCCAAAGTTTCGTCTGATTTAGCCATGCGTAATTTTGGTTTGGAGTTGAAGACTCGTAATTTTTTCTTTTAACACGCTTCGTGCGCGGTTGAGTTGTGACTTGGAGGTGCTTTCGGTGATTCCGAG
>JBEDEY010000011.1:0-9886 GCA_041175425.1 Bacteroidota bacterium
TCATCTCCCTGCGTGACAGCAAGCGCTCCACCTGGCAAGAAATCATGCTGGATATCCACCAGAATCAATGCTGTATCTTGACTAATTGTCTTCATGTTGATTCGTTTTAGCTGCAATAACCAATTCCATTCTGAGCTGATGGAGTCGCTCCTCCAAACCCACCGGATATACGTGCGGATTGGTCAATCGTTTGTGCGTTTTATCAAATGCCGACAATTGAACTTGGGCGCGTTCTCGAATAGTCTGTAAACTTGGTAACGAGTACACGAGCTCTCCTTTTCTAAAAATAGGCTTGAGCAGCTCTTCCGCTTCATAAAATGCAGGCATCAAGCGCTTCCGTTGTGTCGCATCATTGGGATCAATAATCATGATTCCCTTAGGGTCTATTTCCTGTCCCTCAAGGTAAATCATGTCCGCTACTGCCTTGTCTTTGCTAAAATATCGGCGCACCTTATGGATGCCTGGAACATTAATTTTTAAGGATTGCTGGGATACTTTCACCTTTGGCTCCCAAGTACCAGCTGCATTTTTGATGGCTGAAAGTTTGTACACTGCCCCCAATGCAGGTTGATCAAAGGCAGTGACCAATTTGGTACCTACACCCCACACGTCGATGGCTGCATCTTGAGATTTCAAAGAAGTAATGATGTACTCATCCAGGTCATTGGAAGCATAGATTTTGGCTTCTGGAAAGCCTGCCTCATCGAGTAGCTGTCTAGCCTGAATCGAGAAATAGGCAAGATCACCGGAATCAATTCGGATACCCAACATCTCCTTGCCTTTTTGGCGAAGGCTTAAACCAACCTGAATGGCATTTTTTACTCCCGTAAGTGTATCGTAGGTATCCACCAAAAACACACAGTGATCGGGAAAAGCCTCTGCATAAGCATAAAAAGCCTCCAACTCGGAATCAAAAGAAAGTATCCAGCTGTGTGCATGGGTGCCAGACACAGGAATCCCGAAGAGTTTGCCCGCCATCACATTGCTGGTAGAAGTACAGCCTCCAATGTAAGAAGCCCTACTGGCCGCGAGTGCGCCATCGATGCCTTGAGCTCTGCGCAAGCCAAACTCCAAAACGGGTGCCCCTTGGGCTGCCAAATTGATCCGCGCAGCCTTTGTGGCAATGAGGGTTTGGAAATTAAGTATGTTCAGTAAGGGAGTTTCCAAGAGCTGACACTGAATCAAACTGCCCCTTACCTGTACCATCGGCGCATTCGGAAAAACGACGGTCCCCTCCTCGACTGCATCGACATCACAGGTAAATCGCAAGTCCTTCAAATAATCCAAAAACGCAGCTTCAAACATCGCGGAGCCATCTTTCTGCTTCATCTTCCTCAAGTACTCCAACTCGCCTTTCTCAAACTGTAGATTTTTGCAATAGTCCACCACATAGTCCAAACCTGCTGCAATGGTGAAGCCCCCTTCAAAGGGATTTTTTCGAAAAAACAGATTAAAAACTGCTTCCTGCTCTCCTTTTCCCGACTTCCAATAGGCATAAGCCATCGTCAACTGGTAAAAATCTGTCAGCAGGGCAAGGTTACTTTGGTACAAATCTTTGGTAATCTTCATCAGCTAGAAAGAATAATGAACTGCAAAACTACAAACTATTTTACCCGCAAATTCAAAAGGATGCCTAGGAAAACCAAAGCCATTCCAAGGTAAGCAGGTATGGGAAAGGTTTCTCCGAATAAAAGAAATCCAAAAATTAAGGCGTAAACTACTCCTAGGTAACTCAAACTAGAAATTCGGGACACATTGCCAGATTGATAGGCCAATGTCATGAAGTATTGCGCATTTTGGGTGCAAAACCCAATCCAAAGTAGAATCAACCAATCCCATCCCACGGGAGTTACCCAGTTAAAATACATGAGCACAGAAGCGATGGGTAAAGTGACCAAGGGAAAGTAAAATATAATCACCATGGGATGTTCTTTGCCCTTCAACTTCCGAATCAGATTGTAGGCTATCCCGGAAGCTAAGGCAGAAATCAATCCTATAGCAGCACTCAACCCATCTACGCGGGGATCCACCCCTTGGATAAAAAGCACCCCTGTAAAGGCTAAGCCAAAGTAGACAAACTGCCTTGCCCTTACTTTTTCTTTCAAAATAAAGATGCCCAAGATGGTGGTAAATATGGGCGATAGGTACTGCATCGTCACTGCACTTGCCAAGGGGATACGCTGTAGCGTATAGAAAAATAAAATCAAACTGATAGACCCTACCACACCTCTAGCTACCAAGCTCAACTTATTGTTTCCAAAAAGTGGAATCCCCTTTTTCCTCAGCACAATCACTGTAAATACTGCACTGAAAACAGATCGAAACCAAACAATCTCAATCGCAGGAATATGGGGGATAAATTTGACCGATACATTCATCAACGCAAAAAATACGCTTGCCAAAAGCATGGATTGTACGGGGCTGATTTTCAAAGACAAAGTGCTACAGAGGTAATTTGATGCACAAAGCTAAAAGATTCTGCCTAGCTTGAGCTATGAAATCGGGACAGCTTAAAAACCTTCCTGCTTCCAAAACTGTTTTAAATCAAAAAAAGAATGGCCTTACCTGTAGGAACTCAAGCACCAGATTTTACCCTTGCCGCCACGAACTTGGGCAGCGTTACCCTTTCCAAAGACTTGGCTGGAAAATCTGTAATCCTTTATTTTTATCCAAAGGATTTCACCCCAGGCTGTACCACCGAAGCCTGCGAATTTCGAGATCAGTTTGCTGCATTTCGGGAACTAGACATCCCAGTATTTGGTATCAGTCGAGACAGTTTGGCAACGCATGAAAAATTTAAAAAGACCCATCGTCTCCCCTTCGAACTTCTTGCAGATGAATCAGGGAAAGTGTGCAAAGCTTACGATGCCTTGATTCCTTTAATTAAAATGCCAACTAGAGTTACCTACCTCTTGGATAGCGAACACAAAGTAGCCGCAGTTTTTGATGGCTTTTTTGAAAACAAGGCCCATGTAGCGGCAATGCTCAAGGAGCTTGATAAGTAATGTGATTATCCGCAATCCTTCTAAAGGTTTATTTTGAGTTTTAGTCACTGCGGATAATTGCTAACAGTCCACCGTCCACAGCCAATTCAATTGAACTACAACCCCAATTTTCTTTTGGTCACTGGTAAAAAGTGGATGCCAATAAAATGTAATTAAGTGCTAACAACCCGACCATCTTTCATCACCACCTTCCGGTCAGCCTTAGCGGCCAACTCCTCGTTGTGTGTGACGATTACAAAAGAAAGTTGATAAGTATCCCTTAACTTAAAAAACAACTCATGTAAGGCTCTTGCATTGCTTGTGTCGAGATTGCCGCTTGGCTCATCTGCAAAAACCAAGTCGGGATTATTGATAAGCGCACGGGCTACCGCTACTCGCTGCTGCTCCCCTCCTGACAACTCAGAGGGCTTGTGATCCAAGCGGTGGCGGATGCCCAGGATATCAGCCAGTTCTTCAGCCCGCTTTTTCAATTCCTGCTCTTCTCTCCCGCGAATAAACCCTGGAATACAAATGTTCTCCAAGGCTGTAAACTCAGGGAGGAGGTTATGAAATTGAAAGACAAAGCCGATTTTTGAATTTCGGAATTCGGCCAAGTCATCCCCTTGGAGTTGAAGCAGGTTTTGACCCTGTAAAAATATTTCACCCTGATCTGGGCGATCCAAAGTTCCTAAGAGGTGTAGCAAGGTACTTTTTCCAGCACCAGAAGCCCCTACAATGGAAACAACTTCTCCTTTGGAAATTTCCAGATCTACCCCTTTCAGAACCTCTAATGAACCGTAAGATTTATGAATACCTTTGGCAATCAGCATGCTACCCATTTTTGATTTTTTAAATGTAAAACAAATCCTTCTAATCCAGGAATTAACAGGCTATTTTGCTAAAATTCACAGATTCTAGTTTGCTAAATTGCCCACACAACCTTATCTTCGGGCAAAATTTTCTATAGATGAATATTCACGAATATCAGGCGAAAGAAGTATTAAAAGGATACGGAGTTCGTATTCAAGAGGGTATTGTAGCCAGTACTCCAGAAGAAGCACATGAAGCAGCAGTGAAGCTCAATGCACAAACAGGCACTTCATGGTTCGTGATCAAAGCACAGATTCACGCAGGTGGCAGAGGAAAAGGAGAAGTTATAGAAACAGGCTCCAGAGGGGTAGTGTTAGCCAAAAAATTGGATGACGTGAAGGAAAAAGCTGCTGCAATTTTGGGAGGTACGCTTGTAACTATCCAAACTGGCGCTGAAGGAAAAAAGGTAAACAAGGTGTTGATCGCCGAGGATGTCTACTATCCTGGAGCATCCGAACCGAAAGAATATTACATGTCTATCCTTCTGGACAGAGCTACTGGTTCAAATGTGATCATGGCTTCTACTGAAGGTGGAATGGATATCGAAGAGGTAGCTGAGCACCATCCTGAAAAAATCATCAAGGAGTGGATCGATCCTAAAGTAGGCCTTCAGGGCTTTCAAGCTCGAAAAGTAGCCTTCAAACTGGGATTGAGCGGAACTGCTCACAAAGAGATGGTGAAATTTATCGGAGCGTTGTATGCTGCCTACGTAGGCACCGACTCTTCTCAATTTGAAATTAACCCAGTTCTAAAAACTTCTGACGATAAGATTTTGGCAGTGGATGCCAAAGTAAATGTGGATGACAATGCTCTCTACCGTCAGCCTAAGCTAGCTGAATTGAGAGACTTGGCAGAAGAAGACCCCTTGGAAGTAGAAGCTGGCGAATCAGGCCTTAACTATGTGAAGCTAGATGGTAACGTGGGCTGTATGGTCAACGGAGCTGGTCTTGCCATGGCAACCATGGACATGATTAAGCTTTCTGGTGGTGAGCCTGCCAACTTCCTCGACGTAGGTGGAGGAGCCAATGCCACTACTGTAGAGGCTGGATTCCGAATCATCTTGAAGGACCCCAACGTAAAAGCAATCTTAATTAACGTATTTGGTGGTATTGTGCGTTGCGACCGTATCGCCAATGGTGTGGTTGAAGCTTACAAGTCCATCGGAGACATTCGCGTTCCGATTATTGTTCGTCTTCAAGGTACCAATGCTGCAGAAGGAGCTAAAATCATTGACGATTCAGGCTTGAAAGTATTCTCAGCTATCACCTTGAAGGAAGCAGCTGACCGAGTGAAAGCCGCGCTATAAATTTAGTACGCAGACGTAGTTCAACTGGATAGAATATCGGATTTCGGCTCCGAGGGTTGAGGGTTCGAATCCTTCCGTCTGTACTCCAAAGCTCAAACGAAAGTTTGGGCTTTTTTTTGTGCCTATCCCAGTGCTGTAATTCAAAAAAATAATGGGATGGAATTAAACTAAAAAAGCAGGAGAAAATCTCCTGCCCTTTATTTGAAAACTAAACCAACTATTATTTAACTACCACAATAGATTCAAAAATACCACAATTATCAATAAATCAAAATTCAATAGAAAAAATTGAATTTTTTTATTTTCACAAGGTTAATCTACCCTCGATAATTCCAATTCAGTATAATAAAGTTAAATTATGTAGTTCATCCCGTAAATAAATCTGTTTGTTTACTTTAAGGAACCAAACCTTTTGGGATTCAAGGAAACCTTAAACCTTTGGAGTGGATCCCTCCTGGTTTTCGTCTACCAATTTTACTTTTAGCACCTCATTTACATTCACACTGAAGAATTCCTGATGGATATTAAAATTAATCTCTCCCTCCTTAGGAGACTTGGCTACATAGGTTCCGTCTTCTTGCATGGTGTAGGAATTGGCATTATCTCTCAGGTTATAGGATAAGATATTCATTAGCTGTTTTTCCAGCAACGGAGCTTCCACTTTAAACAAAGATTCGAGGCGTTTGTCAAAACTGCGGACCATCATGTCTGCGCTACCTGAGTAGGTACGCGTATCTCCATTGTTATGGAAATGGTAGATGCGGCTATGCTCTAGAAAGTCGCCTACAATGGAAAGTACCTCAATATTTTCACTTAGTCCCTTTCTTCCAGGTCGGAGGCAGCAAATACCACGAACAATGAGTTTGATTTGAACACCCTGCTGTGAGGCGCGGTAAAGCGCATAAATAATTTCAGAGTCTTCAAGCGAATTCACCTTGATGAAAACACCGCTTGGAAGACCATTCTTGGCATTTGCTGCTTCTTGCTCAATAAAGGAGATGAGCTGGTGGCGCATGTCTCGAGGAGCAGTAATCAAATTGCGGTAGTCACTCGGAAGCGAATGGCCGGTGATAACATTAAAGAATTCAGATACGTCATTGGCCAGCACCTCATTGGTCGTAAGCAAGCCGATGTCTGTGTAGAGCCGAGCCGTGTCTTCATTGTAGTTACCCGAACCCAAATGCACGTAGCGGGTGATCTCCTGGTCGTCTTTTTTGACAATGAGTAGCAACTTGGTGTGCGTCTTCAAGTTGGAGATGCCATAGATGACGAAGCAACCTGCTTTTTGGAGTTTTTTGGCTTCCAAAATGTTGTTTTCCTCATCAAAGCGCGCCTTTACTTCAAACAAAACAGATACGTGCTTGCCATTTTCTGCCGCGCGAAGCAGGGCTTTGGTAATTCGGCTATCCTTGGCCAAGCGATAAATGGTCATTTTAATGGCCATCACATTAGGATCTTCCGCCGCATTTTCGATCAAATCCAAAATGGAATCGATGTTATTGTAGGGGTGGTGCAGCAGGATATCACGCTCCTTGAGTACTTCAAAAATATCTGCTCTCCCCTCTTCAGGATAGGAAAGTGGCTTTACGGGATCCGGGATTTGAGGCAATCTTTCCTTGAATCTCTTATTTCCTACGATTTGCCAAAGCCCAGTAAAATCAAGCATGCTGGCTCTTTTGACTAGAAAAACCGAATCTGGTCGCAGGTTCCAGCGCTCCAAAAGCGAGTTGAGCATCCATTTGGAATAGCCCTCCTCTATGTCAATTCGTACCACACGACCGGTCTTTCGCTCCATGAGTTTGCGCTTCACCTCCTCGAGGAAATTGGCATCCATGTCCTCACTTTCTTCAAGGGTAAAATCCCCATTTCTAGTGATTCGAAAAAGACTAACCGATTCAATTTCAACATTTCTAAACAGGGAAATCAAATTCTCACGAATGACTTCTTCAATTGGAACTAGTGTCAAGGAATCTTCCCGCTCAATCTCAAAAAATCGAGGAATGTTGGCAGGGATTTGCACAAAACTCATCTTGCGCATGTCCTTTCGCTCACCTGGGCTAGTGGTCACTACCCCAAATACGAGCAGCTTGTTCATCAAAATCGGAAAGGTTCGGTAGCCATCGTACACCATAGGGGTAAGCATGGGATAAATCGCCTTGAGGAAGTACTGCCTCACCTTTTCCTGCTCCTCCAGCGTAAGTTTGGATACATTGATCAAGGAGATCCCTTCCTGGTGCAATTCGGGAAGAATCGTTTGAATAAAATGCTGTTCCTGATCCCCATGGAACCGTTGGCACTCCTTCATCAACTTTTCCTTGAACGGCTCCTCTCGAAGTCCGGAATAGTCCACTCGCTCCTTTTCGTAATCCAGGTAATTGTAAAGAGAGCCTACCCGAATCATAAAAAATTCATCCATGTTGGATGCGGTAATGGCTAGAAATTTGAGCTTTTCGAAGATGGAGCGGAAGGATTTTTTGGATTGATCCAACACACGCTCGTTAAATTTTACCCAGCTCAAATCTCTGCTGATCAGGTCACTTTTTTGGATGATCGACTCGTACTTATCTCCTACTGAAAGTTTCATAGTGTTGGAATTTCAACGTGATTTTACGTTAATCTCAAGAATTTCAGGGTTTTTAGCGTTAAATTTTCGTTAAAAAAAGGGGGCTAAAAAGCCCCCAAGGATTAACTATCAATTTTGGCGTACTTGGCATTTTTTTCGATAAAGTCCCTTCTAGGTGCTACTTCATCTCCCATCAACATACTAAACAAGTGATCTGCTTCTATGGCTGATTCAATAGTTACCTGCTTGAGCGTTCGGGTAACGGGATCCATGGTTGTGGACCAAAGCTGCTCAGGGTTCATTTCTCCAAGACCCTTGTAGCGCTGAATGCCTACACTGTCTTCTCTTCCTTCTTTGGCCATCTCAGTAACCAAGCGCTTCCGCTCTTCTTCTGTCCAGCAATAGCGCTCGTCCTTCCCTTTTTTCAATAAATAAAGAGGTGGCAAGGCGATGTATACGTACCCGCGTTCGATGAGCGGTCGCATGTATCGGAAGAACAGCGTTAAAATGAGCGTTCGTATGTGTGAACCGTCAATGTCCGCATCCGTCATGATGATGATCTTGTGGTAACGAAGTCCTGAATCATCAAGCTCCTTATCGTCATTGACTGTACCAAACTTCACTCCAAGCGCCGTCAAAATATTTTTGATCTCGTCGTTGTCGTAAATTTTGTGTTCATGGGCCTTCTCCACGTTCAAGATTTTACCCTTCAACGGCAAGATGGCTTGAAAATCACGATCCCTTCCCTGCTTAGCAGATCCCCCTGCGGAGTCCCCTTCGACAAGGTACAATTCACAGACAGTAGGATCAGAGTTGGCACAGTCGGCCAACTTTCCAGGAAGTCCACCTCCACCGAGGATATTTTTTCGCTGCACCATCTCACGTGCCTTACGAGCAGCATGTCTCGCTTGTGCAGCAAGGATTACTTTTCCTACGATAATCTTCGCCTCACGTGGATGCTCTTCAAGCCAGGATTGAAGTACCTCAGACACTGCTGAGTCCACAAAGCCAACCACATCGGAATTACCCAACTTGGTTTTGGTTTGTCCTTCAAACTGTGGCTCAGCCACCTTCACAGAGATCACGGCAGTGAGTCCTTCTCGGAAGTCATCCCCAGAAACCTCAATTTTCAATTTTTCAAGCATGCCGGATTTGTCCGCATAAGACTTCAGCGTACGGGTCAATGCTCTTCTAAATCCGGTAACGTGGCTTCCCCCCTCGTAGGTATTGATGGTGTTGACGTAAGAAACGACATTTTCAGTGTAGGAACTGTTGTAGTTCATCGCCACCTGCACCGGCACCTCCTGGTTGATGGATTCGATATAAATAGGAGTTTCGATGATTTTTTCGCGAGTTTCATCCAAATACTGCACGAATTCAACAAGACCTCCTTCGGAGAAAAACTCATCAGACTTGGCCACTCCCTCTTCGATCTCACGAAGGTCCTGCAAGTGAATGCGAATACCCGCATTCAAAAAAGACATCTCACGGAGACGGTTCGCTATGGTTTCGTATTTGAACTCGGTGATGGCAAAAATGCTATCATCAGGTTTGAAATGGATTGTAGTGCCTCGCTTATCTGTTTTCCCAACCTCGCGAGCAGGGTACTGAGGGGCACCAATTTTAAATTCCTGTTCAGTGATGACCCCGTTTCGGTAGACCGTCGCTTTGAGGTCTGTAGAAAGGGCGTTGACGCAGGAAACACCGACACCGTGAAGACCTCCAGAAACCTTATAGGTATCCTTGTCAAACTTACCACCGGCATGCAGTACTGTCAGTACTACTTCGAGGGCTGATTTTTTTTCTTTGGGGTGCATGTCCGTCGGAATTCCACGGCCATTATCTTCAACTGTGATGGAGTTGTCTTCGTGTACAGTCACTTTGATGGTGTCGCAGTGCCCTGCTAGCGCCTCATCGATGGAGTTATCGACTACTTCCCAAATCAGATGGTGTAACCCTTTTACTCCCACATCGCCAATGTACATGGCAGGACGTTTTCTAACTGCTTCTAGGCCTTCTAATACTTGAATATTACCAGCGCCATAGTCTTCTGGATTGCTTAATGTTTCTTCACTCATGGTTTTGGATAAATCCCTTAAAAAGGGAGGATACAGCTTCGGGTGAACTTACTTGAAATAGATGCTGCAATTTACATAAAAAAAG
>JBEDEY010000012.1:0-23984 GCA_041175425.1 Bacteroidota bacterium
CATGAATTGAATATCTACAATAGGTTTAATAGGTTTGAGAGCAGGAAAAGGTCGGAATTGTATTCCGGCCTTTTTTATTTATCTCATTTTCAAGTTACTTGATGCTTAGATTGAATCTCAATCGCGAATTATGACTATTGTTCACCTTAAGTCCTTACTTCAGCAAGCATTTACCAAGGAATTACCTGGGAAGGAGGCACATGTAAAAATGGCTCCCAAACCACTTGATTTAAGGAGGTTTACGACGACGTTCGCTGAGCCGCCCAAGAAAAGTGGGGTTTTACTTTTGTTTTACCAGGTTGAGGGGGTTGTGTATTTTCCTTTGATCAAACGGCCCCAGTATCCTGGAGTGCATAGTGGACAAGTGGGTTTTCCAGGTGGGAAAATGGAACCTTCTGACCCAGACATCCTTTTTACGGCCTTGCGAGAAGCAGAAGAGGAGATTGGGATAGATGCAGGCAAAGTAGAGGTCCTTGGGCGCCTATCTGATCTTTTCATTCCAACGAGCAATTTCCTGGTAACCCCAGTGGTTGGTTTGATGCAGGAGAAGCCGAGTTTTGTTCCCGAGCAGCGGGAGGTAGCACGAATTATTACTACAGAAGTGATTTCCCTTTTTCATCCTGAGGTTAGAAAGCAGACGCAGCTTGCTGTAGGAGGAGGAATGTACTTAGATACTCCCTATTTCGCAGTAGAGGAAGAGGTGGTTTGGGGGGCTACGGCGATGATTTTAAGTGAACTTGTACAGGTTTTGGAGCAAAAATCTGCTATTAGGATGGCATTTTAGTCAATAGTTGGTAATGTTGTAAGGAAGAACTATACATATATGCAGGAGCAAACTAGTCCCTTTTTAACCAATGATGCGGTAGTTTTTGGACTATTGATGGCCACTTTGGCATTTATTTTTGCCTCTTCTTCAAGTAAGCATCCTTTTTGGGTGAAGTTTTACAGGTATGTACCTGCGGTGTTGCTCTGCTATTTTATTCCTGCAGTATACAATTCCATGGGTTTGATTTCCGGGGAGTCTTCAAATTTGTATAAGGTTGCCTCCCGTTACTTATTGCCCGCTTCCTTGGTGCTTTTTACCATCAGTGTGGATTTGAAAGGTATCCTTCGCTTGGGTCCCAAGGCCTTGATTCTATTCCTTACCGGTACTTTCGGTATCATTTTGGGTGGTCCAGTATCCTTGCTTATAGTCGGATGGATTCAGCCTGATTTGTATGCCGGGACTGGTTCAGATGAATTGTGGAGGGGTTTGTCTACGATTGCCGGGAGTTGGATTGGGGGTGGGGCCAACCAAACCGCCATGTTGGAGGTATTTGGTGCAAGTCCAGTGTTGTTTGGACAAATGATTGCAGTAGACGTCCTGGTGGCGAATTTCTGGATGGCCATTTTGTTGTATTGGGCTGCCAAACCAGAAAAGATCGATAAATTCTTAAAGGCTGATACAACTGCGATTTACGAACTGAGAGACCGAATTGCGAAGGCACGAGAAGCCAGTATTGCTATTCCTAGCCTAACAGATATTTTACTCATACTCGGAATTGGATTTGGGGTTACCGGGTTATCGCACTACTGTGCAGATTTCTTGGCGCCTTGGTTTGAGACCAATCACCCTGAATGGAACCAATATTCCTTGAATTCAGCCTTCTTCTGGATAGTAGTCATTGCTACTGCACTGGGTTTGGTCCTATCCTTTACAAAGGCAAGACATTTGGAAGGAGTGGGCGCTTCTCGATTGGGCTCAGTGCTTCTCTACGTCATGGTAGCCACCATTGGGATGCAAATGGACTTGGGTGCAGTGCTTGACAATCCCATCCTATTTTTGATAGGTATTATTTGGATTCTGTTCCATGTCTCCTTGATGCTTTTCGTTGCTTGGCTGATCAAGGCACCCTTCTTTTATGTGGCAGTGGGCTCCCAAGCCAATGTGGGTGGTGCAGCCTCTGCACCTATTGTGGCTTCTGCTTTTGATGCTTCCTTGGCTTCAGTAGGAGTGCTTTTGGCGGTGCTGGGCTATGCTCTGGGTACTTACGGAGCGTACATCAGCGGCTTGATTATGCAGTGGATGTCAAGCCAGTAATTCTCTTTTCTAACTCGCTCAAGTGTACACTTTCACTGCGGTACCACTGACAGTAACCATGAGCATGCCCTCCCGAATAGTTTCGTAGTCTAAGTCGATTCCGATGATGGCATTTGCACCCAAGTGTCTTGCTTGCAGTTCCATTTCCGCCATGGCAGTGGCTTTTGCTTCGCGTAGCACTTGTTCGTAGGCCGAAGATCTTCCTCCCACAATGTCGGTGATGCTTGCAAAAAAATCTTTGAAAATGTTGGCGCCAATGATTGTTTCTCCCGATACGATGCCTAAGTAATTTTCAACAGGATGTCCTTCAAGAGTAGAAGTTGTAGATAGAATCATTTTTCTCTTTTTGTATGATTGATTGTTTGCATCGGAATACGAGAATTTTGACAAATGGTTTTCAAGGTGGGTTCAATAATTAGGCATGTAGTTTGTTAGTTCTAGCATTACCCTTTAGTAATCAAAAAATAAACGGGTGATTTCTCCCATTTCCCGGTTAAATTGGCATTTCCCATTAATTTTGCTTAGCCTTTTCGGCAACGTCTGATCCTATGGTGCATCGACTCGTCCTTTTGTTTTCGCTATGCCTTGCGGCAGCCAGTCTTCAGGCTCAAGGGTTTTTAGCGAATCGTTCTTCGTTCTATGCATTTACAGGGACCTCTGGTGCCAACTTGAGTCAATTCAATGACTTACTTGGAGAACGAGAAATCCTTCCAATTCAAAATAAATACACCTCTTTTGGTTTGGGCTATCAGGCCAGAATGAATGATTTTATTTTTGGTTTTGAATTGTCTCAACACCAAAGTCGAGCAGCAGAAATTGAAGCCCATCGTTTTCAATACCGCACCTCACGCGCCTTAGTGAATCTAGGTTATTCACTGACCGAAGAAGGAAAGTTCCAACTGATCCATTACTTGTCACTAGGCTTAGGTTACATGAATGCGCAAATGCTTCCTCAAGAGCAATCCAAGGACTTGACAACGTTCCTCAAAGATCCAGGCCAAGGATTTATTTTGAGGGAAAATGACATTCAAAAAGGGACACGTTATTACGGTAATTTTTTAACCGAAATTGGATTTCAGCTCTCGTATGATTTTCCCATCCCCAATCGGAAGGAAGCACTCGTAGTGATTGCCAAAGCGGGATATGCATTTAGTCCATTCGAAGACAGTTGGAACTTGAATGGAATATCCTTCGATAACGCCCAAGCAGGGGCTTTTTTTAGAGTAGGAACTGGAATTAGTCTTCCAGACCGTAATTTTTTTTACAAGGATGCGACGATTGGCATCTCCATGCTTCGAGGCTTTTACTTTTCCAAGCCTGAAAAATTCAATTCCTACTTACGAGAAGAGGGATACCAAGCCTTTGAAGGTACCCCATCCCAGCTTGGCCTTCGAATTTTAGGAGAAACAGATGGCCTGCTTTATGGGATGGATGTGTTTAATGTAGCACAACAGGGCCGGGCGAGTACGACACAGTCTCATAGTTTGAATAGCCTTCGAATCTATGCCAATGTGGGCAAAAAATTCTTTCAATATAAAAATTGGGGGGTAGGGGCCTTGGGAGGTCTTGGCTATGGAAACTTGAGGTATTCACTCCTTCAGGATGTAAAACCCGATTTTCCAGCCTTACTAGACGATCGGAATTACGATGGCTATCTGCGCAATTCAGGCATATTTATCAAGCCAGAGGCCTTGCTAGAATATGGCTTGCCCATGACGAAAAGAAAGCTTTTTGATTTGGTTTTTTCAGTTTCTGCAGGATATGAACTGGCTTTTCCAGGATTCAAACTCGGAGGGGTGTCCATGAATTCCTATCAGTCTGGTCCCTTTATGACGGTAGGGGTCGGAATTCGCCCCTAATAACATTCTGTTTTTTTCAAAAAAACTATTTTTTCTCGGTAAAAAAGGGATAAATCCTTCGTTTGTTTGGATTTTAACCTTACTTTTGCAGCTACTTATCGAGAAAGACCGAGGGATGGGCCCTACGACGTCTTAGCAACCTGTAATCAAGGTGCTAACTCCCCTCTTGGATACGCCAAGAATAGATGAGAAGAATTGTAAATTGACCTACTTTTCTCCGTGTTTTGCTCGATTAGTTTTTTGAATGTACCCAACAAATGAGACAAAACAGAACGGATCAACTGCTTCAAGCAGTAAAAAACAGAATCTTAATCTTAGATGGTGCCATGGGTACCATGATTCAGCGCTACACGTTGACCGAAGAAGATTTTCGAACTCCTGCGTTAAAAGACCATCTTAAGTCCTTAAAAGGCAATAACGATCTACTTTCTTTAAGCAGACCGGACATCATTCGTGCAATCCATGAGGAGTACTTAAAGGCAGGCTCGGATATCATTGAAACAAATACTTTTTCAGGAACGACCATTGCCCAGGAAGATTATGGTTTGCCCCACCTGGCATATTCCATCAATTTTGAATCTGCGAAAATTGCACGAGAAGTTGCGGATGCCTATTCGGCTGCTAACCCTGCCAAACCTCGATTTGTGGCAGGTGCAATGGGACCTACCAACCGAACGGCATCGATTTCTCCAGATGTAAATGATCCAGGCTACCGCGCCATCACCTTTGATCAATTGGCTGAGGCATACTCGGAGCAAGTAAGAGGCTTATTGGATGGGGGAGCAGATATCATTTTAGTCGAGACAATTTTTGACACCCTCAATGCCAAGGCTGCCCTTTATGCCATTCAGGAAGTCTACGAAGAGCGTGCTATTCCCCTTGATCCACGAGAAGGAGGGATTCCAATTATGATTTCTGGCACCATTACGGATGCTTCTGGAAGAACCCTCTCTGGTCAGACTACCGAGGCATTTTTAATTTCGGTATCCCATGTACCCTTGTTTTCTGTAGGCCTCAACTGTGCCTTGGGAGCTAAGGAATTGCGACCCTATCTTAAAGTACTCGCGCAAGAAGCTCCTTTTTACGTGTCTGCTTACCCAAATGCTGGTTTGCCCAATGAATTTGGTGCCTATGACCAGGGAGCAAATGAAATGGCGGATCAAGTACGAACCTTCTTGAAAGAAGGCATGCTGAATATTTTAGGAGGCTGCTGTGGCACTACTCCTGATCACATTCGTGCATTGGCCCAGCTTGCAGCTGAATATAGCCCAAGAAAAATTGATCAACTAACGGAAGAGGAGGAGCAACATGCCTAAGCAAAATTATTTGAAGCTATCTGGACTTGAGCCTTTGGTATTTACACCCACGCTCAACTTTGTGAATATTGGAGAACGAACCAATGTCACTGGATCCAAAAAGTTTGCCCGCCTCATCCTAAATGGACAATACGACGATGCCTTGGATATTGCCTTGGATCAGGTTCGAGGTGGTGCGCAGGTATTGGACGTGTGTATGGACGAGGGGATGCTTGATGGGGAATTCGCCATGGTGCGCTTTCTTAATTTGATTGCCTCGGAACCAGAAATCAGCCGAATTCCTATTGTGATTGATAGCTCCAAGTGGAGCATCATCCTTGCTGGCCTTAAGTGCGTTCAAGGCAAAGGAATCGTGAATTCTATTTCTTTGAAAAATGGGGAAGAAGAATTTATCCACCAGGCCAAAACTATCAAGAAATTTGGTGCTGCAGTAGTGGTCATGGCGTTTGATGAGAATGGACAGGCCGATACCTACGAGCGACGCATCCAAATCTGTGAGCGGAGCTACCGGATTCTGGTGGATCAGGTGAAATTCAATCACCAAGACATCATTTTTGATCCCAATATTTTCCCTGTAGCAACCGGCATGGAGGAACACCGGAAAAATGCAGTTGACTTTTTTAATGCAACACGCTGGATCAAGCAAAACCTTCCTGGTGCGAAAGTAAGTGGTGGGGTCAGTAACGTGTCGTTTTCCTTCCGAGGAAACGATCCTGTACGTGAGGCCATGCACGCTGCGTTCCTCTACCATGCGATCCAACATGGAATGGACATGGGAATTGTCAATCCTACCATGCTCGAGGTGTACGCCGATATCGATAAAGAACTTTTGGAGCGGGTAGAAGATGTATTGTTTGACCGTAGAGAAGATGCAACTGAGCGACTGCTTGACTTTGCTGAAACGGTTAAGTCTGCGGATAAAAAAGAAGTGGTCAACGAAGCCTGGAGATCTGCTCCTGTAGCCAAACGAATAGAACATGCTTTGGTGAAAGGAATCCTGGACTTTATTGTAGAGGATACCGAGGCCGCACGCCTTGAATTGGCCAACCCATTGAAAGTGATCGAAGGCCCTTTGATGGATGGAATGAATGTGGTTGGGGACTTGTTTGGTGAAGGAAAAATGTTCCTCCCGCAAGTAGTCAAATCTGCGCGTGTCATGAAAAAGGCAGTGGCTTACCTAGAGCCGTTTATGCCGCTTCCTGAAGAGGGTCAAGAAGCATCTTCTTTGAAGAAGATTCTATTAGCCACTGTTAAAGGTGACGTACATGACATCGGTAAAAATATCGTAGGCGTGGTCTTGGCTTGCAATAGCTACCAAATCATCGACTTAGGCGTGATGGTAGATGCGCAGAAAATCATCGATGAGGCGATAAAAAATAAGGTAGACATTATTGGATTGAGTGGATTGATTACCCCATCCCTAGATGAAATGGTCAATGTGGCTTCTGAAATGGAGCGCCAAGGCCTTACCATTCCATTGCTAATCGGTGGAGCCACAACCTCTAGAATTCATACTGCAGTAAAAATTGACCCGATGTATTCGGGTGCAGTGGTGCATGTGAGTGATGCAAGTAAGTCGGTGCCGATTGCTGGGGAATCAATTTCCCAAGAAACCCGGGATTCATTCCGAATTCAACTGAAGGAAACTTATAGAAAGCTTCGAGAAGAGCACGAAGCGAAGCAGACGGTGAAGCAGTTGATCAGCTACGATGAGGCAAAAAATAACCCAGTGGCTATTAATTGGGAAGGAACAAGCCCTGTTGCACCAAAAGTACTGGGACGCACAGTCCTTGAGGATCTTGATTTGACAGTTCTTCGAGAATACATTGACTGGACACCTTTCTTCAGTACTTGGATGCTTGCAGGCAAGTACCCTAAAATTTTGAAAGATGAGGTAGTAGGAGAAGAGGCCACCAAACTATTTGCTGAAGCGCAAACGATGTTGGACACGCTGATCCAAGAGAAGTGGCTTTCTGCTAAAGCTGTATTTTCCTTGTTCCCCGTAAAGCGAGTAGAAGACGATGCGGCTGTATTGGATGCATCTGGAAACAAAATTGCAAGCTTCCATTTTCTAAGACAGCAAGGCAAGAAAGGCAAGGGAGTTCCTAACCGTTCGTTGGCAGACTATCTGCATCCCGATCAGGTAGACTACATGGGCTGCTTCGCAGTTACTGCTGGATTGGGCATGGAAACCAAGCTGGCCGAATTTCAGGCCGCAGGAGACGATTACAATGACATTATGTTTAAAGCCTTGGCAGACAGATTGGCTGAAGCTGCTACTGAATACTTGCATGAACAAGTTCGTAAGTCCTACTGGGGCTATGCGACTTCCGAGCAGTTGGATAATGAATCCTTGATACAGGAAGATTACGTGGGCATTCGTCCTGCGCCAGGTTACCCAGCTTGTCCAGAGCATTCGGAGAAGGTGACTATTTCTGAACTCTTAGATTTAGAAAAAACCATTGGAATTACCTTGACATCCAGCTATGCAATGTATCCGACTAGTTCTGTTTCTGGGTTCTTCTTTGCACATCCTGAAAGCAGCTACTTTGGATTAGGAAAAATTGGTCCTGACCAGGTAGCCAGTTATGCCAGCCGCAAAGGCATCACCTTGCAAGCTGCTGAGCGCTTATTATCCCCAAATTTGGCCTACACGCCAACTGAAATTCTTGAGACTGTAGCACAATGAAAATCACTGAACATTTAGCAAAGGCGAAAAGCACCCTTTTTTCCTTTGAAATACTTCCCCCGCTAAAGGGTCAAAGTTTGAAAGAACTTCTAGAAGGAATTGCTCCTCTGATGGAGTTTAACCCCCCTTTTGTGGACGTGACCTACCATCGGGAGGAATACATCTACAAGAAGCATCCCAATGGGCTCTTGGAAAAAGTAAGTACAAAAAAACGACCTGGAACCGTTGGGATCTGCGCGGCCTTGATGAATCGTTTTGATGTGGATGCGGTGCCACACGTGCTTTGTGGCGGATTTACGAAGGAGGAAACAGAAAACTTACTGATCGATCTTGATTTTATTGGGGTAGAAAATGTGTTGGCCCTTCGTGGAGATGCTCCCAAGGCAGAGCGCTTTGTGGCAGAGCCCAATGGACATTCTTTTGCCAGTGAACTGGTAGAGCAGGTGATTCACATGAATCAGGGGAAATATTTGCATGAAGAAACAGAGCCTAGCTTCCAGACTGATTTTTGTGTGGGTGTAGCAGGCTACCCAGAGAAGCATTTTGAGGCGCCAAGCCTCAAGTTTGACCTCAATTACCTCAAAGAGAAAGTTGACAAGGGTGCAAGCTATGTGGTAACCCAGATGTTTTTTGACAACCAAAAGTACTTTGACTACGTGGCCAAGGTTCGGGAAGCAGGGATAGACATTCCCATCATCCCTGGAATCAAACCCATCACTACATTGGGCCAAATTACTGCTTTACCAAGATCTTTCTTCCTGGATTTTCCAGACGAGTTGACTGATGCACTTTTCAAATGTACGACCAATGCTCAAGTGAAGGAAGTAGGGATCGAATGGGCGATTAAGCAGTGCAAGGAATTGATGGCGGCAGAGGTGCCTACCCTTCATTTTTACACGATGAGTAAGGCAGAAACTACCTATAGAGTTGCTAAAGAGCTCTTCTAAGGATACTTGACTAGATTAAAAAAGGGGCGTTTGCCCCTTTTTTGTTGGAGTTGATACACACTAATCTTCACTAGAATCTCCCAATAAAGGAAAATGGCCGGGATTCCTTTTTATTTTTCAGTATCTTGCCACCTTTCCAATTAGAATAGGTTTACCTATTGAATTAGTTGCAATCATGCTCGAATCACCCACCAACTCTAAAGTTAAGCGCCTTCGAATTCTTCGAAAAATCCACAGGTGGTTAGGGATTCCTTTGCTCTTATTTTTTCTAGTAATCGGCATTACTTCAATTCTATTGGCTTGGAAAAAGAAAGCTGAGTTATTGCCTCCGACATTAGCGAGTAAGGTGGAGCAAGGCTCCTGGATTTTGCCTTCGGAAATGGTCCGCATTGGAGAGGAGGAAATGAAAAAAATGGGGAGAGATGGGGAAGTAGATCGGATCGATATTCGCCCAGATAAGGGTACAGCCAAAATTACTTTCAAAACCCATTTTACTGAAGTTCAGGTAGATGGATATTCGGGTGAGGTGTTATCTATTGGGACTCGGCATTCCGATTGGATCGAAAAAGTGCACGACGGAAGTATTGTAGATTACTATACTACAGGAGAGGAGGGGGCCAAACTTACCTACTCCACCTTGGTATCCTTTGGATTGATTTTCCTTGCGCTAAGTGGGTTTTATTTGTGGTATTACCCGAAGCTAATTCGGAAAATGAAGGAATAGAGAGGTTCAGAAGCTTCTTTTTGAGCCGTTCACTTTCATTTTTACTTAACCGAGGAGCTTGTATTTTTTTCCGGGTAGGGATTTGATGATTCCTTCAAACTCAAGTGAAAGGAGCGTAGCCGAAAGGATTCCCAATGGAATTTGGTTAGCAAAAGCCAATTGATCCAACTCTGAATCACCTTGACTTTGGAGGTGGGTGAGTATTTTAACTTCCAAGGCTGCTCTTGTTGAAAAATCTTGGACTGCTTTGGGTGTGCGCGCTTCTCCAGGTTTGGACCAGTGTAATGCCTCTGCGAGATCATTTGGTCCTGTATAGATGGAAGCTTTCATTCTTTTGATGAGCTGATTGCATCCTTCCGAAAAGGGGGCTTGGAGATTACCAGGAACAGCAAAAACTTCCTTTTGGTAGCCGAAAGCTAGTTCAGCTGTAATCAATGCTCCACCTTTTTCTGCAGCTTCCACAACCAAAACTGCGTCAGACAAAGCGGCAATGATTCGATTCCTTGCGGGAAAATTTCCGGGCATCAGGAGTGATCCGGGTGCATATTCACTGATTAGAGCGCCATTTTCAAGGACCATTTGATCAGCAATTGCTTTGTGTGCTGAGGGATAGATCAAGTGGATGGGTGATCCCATGACGGCCAGCGTAGGTAATCCCAAGTGCAAGGCAGTTCGGTGCGCTTCGATGTCAATGCCATAAGCCAATCCGGAGACGATGCTTGGCTGGTAAGGAAGCAAATCTTCAATGATTTTTTTAGTAATGGATTTGCCGTAGGGGGTTGCACTTCGTGTACCTACTATCCCTACCGTTCGAGTTGTATTAAAGTTAGCTTTGCCATTTGTAAATAGGAGTACTGGAGCATCTGCGATAGCTTTTAGGCGCTTGGGAAACTCCTCATCCAAGGATGTAAGTAAGCGATATCCTTCCTGCTCTTGATTGGTAAGTAGTGTGGCTGCTTTGGAAAGCAGTGATGCCTGTTGCTGTTGAATTTCCAGTAATTTTCGCCCTATTCTAGGGATTTTGACCACTTTGGATTGAGGCAACGAAAAAAAAGCTAAGGCAGAGCCTGCGTAGGCTATGATTGCTTTGAATAGGATAGGACCAACTTTTGGTGCTAAGGCGAGGGCAATAAAAAAATGTTTATCCTCCGGTATTGGATCGGGTATGGAGTTCATGCTTCAGGTTGATTAAAAAATCCTTGAGTTCCTGAAGTTTTTGAACTGCTGCTACTTTATCAAATCCCTGTTTCTTACCCGCTGCGATCACTTCTTGGGCGCCTTGAAGCGTATATCCCTTTTCTTTGACCAGGTGGTACACATAGCGAATCTTTTGGATGTCGTCTTGGGTGTATCGTCTGTTGCCTTTCTTATCCTTTTTAGGGCGGATGATGTCAAATTCACCTTCCCAATACCGGATGAGGGAAGCCGCTACTTTAAACATGTCGGCCACTTCTCCTATGGAAAAGTATTTTTTCTCTATTTCTCGCTCTTTGTAAGGCACTAGGGGATGATTTAAAGTAGTTCAGTCTTCAGACAAGGCTCCGGTGAAGGAGAATGAAAAAAGATAATGTAAAATAAGAAAATTGTTAAGGAATTTTGGTAGTTCCCCCCGCAATTTTTTTGAAAAGATGGGCGGATGTTTGCATCTCCCATCTTTTTGGTGCTTTAATCACTTAAAAATGGGAGGATTTCGGTAGGACTATTTCCTTATCGATTTATCACCTGCAGCATTTGAATAGCTGCTAAACCCGCTGTTTCAGTCCGTAAACGACTTTTTCCTAAAGAAACAGCTTGGAACCCATGTGCAAATGCCTGCTCAATCTCTTTGGGATCAAAGTCTCCTTCGGGTCCAATGAGGATAAGGTACTTTCCGCCTGCTTTGGCCAAGTCTAGTAGGTGGTGGGTATGGTTTTCATCCACGTAGGCGATGAATTTCTGATAATCAGCAAAATCACCTGACTTCAGTAGTTCACTTAATTTGGTCGTACCATTCACAACTGGGGTTCTCCATTTGATGCTTTGCTTGCAGGCAGAAATGATTTTCTTCTGGAGCCGATCAATCTTCAAGAAACTACGTTCCCCATGCATCGTATCCAATAAGGTCAGTTCATGAAATCCAATCTCCGTGATTTTCTCCACCATCCACTCCATGCGGTCTGGGCTTTTGGTAGGAGCGATAGCCAAGTGGATATAAAAGGGATCCTTTTCTGCCTCCTGGGAGGACAATACGGTCAAACTCGCCTTTTTGGGATCTGCTTGGTCCAGCACACAGGTGTAGAGCATCCCTTTTCCATCCGTGACGAGGATTTGGTCCCCCTTTTTTTTCCGAAGTACACGGACTAAATGCTTCGATTCTTCCTCAGTGAGGTAGGTGGTAGGAGAGGTGATCGATTCTTGGAAGAAAAGCTGCATGAGTTGTGAACAGTTCTAGAACACAAAAAAAGCACATTTCAGGAAGAAATGTGCTTTTATAGATTTTTAAAGATAAAGGGATTAGCCTTTTGAAATTTCCATGTTAACCGTTCTGCCTTTGATGGTGTTGTTTTTCATCACGCGAACTACATGTTCTGCGTCCTTGTGAGGAACATCTACAAAGGAGAAGTTGTCAAAAATATCAATGCCTCCAATGCTTTTTCCAGGAAGGCCTGCTTCCCCAGCAATGGCACCTACGATGTCATTTGGACGGATGAAGTCTTTCTTGCCTAGATTTAAGAACAATCGAGTCATGTTGGCATCGCGTGTACGCTCTACTCTAGGAGCAAAATCACGTCCACCTTCTTTGCGGTCTCCAAAGCGGCTTCCGCCATCTCCGAAACGGCTTCCACCTTCTTTTCGGTCTCCAAATCTGCTGCCACGATCAAATCGCTCACCAGATCTTCCACCTTCTCTTCGGTCGCCAAATCGCTCACCGCCACGTCCGCCTTCTCTTCTGTCTCCAAATCTAGACTCGCGTCCACCTTCACGTCCACCTTCTCTTCTGCGGTCTCCATAAGCAGGAGCCTCGATTCCGAAGTCTTGCTCTTTCATTTCTTTGACGGTATCGCCCATCACCATTTTAAGAAGGCCTAGGGAGATTTGTTCTTGAGTCAAACCTTCAGAAAGCATCTGCCCAATGGTAGCTTCAAACAATTGATTGTCCTCTTCTTTGCTCAAAACGCGGTGTACATCCTTGATAAACTGAGTTTTCTTCAATTCAACCAATTCAGTAACCGAAGGAGGCGTCATTTTGGTGATATTTGCCTTGGTGTATCGCTCTAAGTCTTTGAGCTTCATCATCTCTCTACGGCCTGTGATAAACGTAATGGCAGTTCCAGATTTGCCGGCACGGCCCGTTCTTCCGATACGGTGTACATAATACTCCTCATCCAATGGGATGTCAAAGTTGAACACCGCTTCGACATTGTCTACATCGATGCCGCGAGCTGCCACGTCTGTAGCTACCAATACGGTGCACAATCCTTTTCTGAACTTGCTCATCACCTTGTCACGCTGCGCCTGAGAAAGGTCACCATGAAGTGCTTCTGCAAGGATTCCACGAGCACCTAGCGATTCGGTAACTTCATCTGTCATGCGCTTGGTGTTGCAAAATACCACGCTCAAAGCATAATTGTGGATGTTCATCAGACGGGCCATAAGCTCCATCTTCAAAGATTGCTTTACTTCGTAGAATACTTGATCGATTTTGGAAACCGTCAATTCGTTCTTGGCAACTTTAATTATTTCTGGATCAGTTTGGTACTTGCGAGTCAAGTCTAGGATAGGCTTGGCCATGGTAGCCGAGAAAAAGACGGTTTGTCTCTCTTCTGGCATCTCTTGCAAAATGGCTTCGATATCGTCTCTGAAGCCCATGTCTAGCATTTCATCTGCCTCATCCAAAACAATGATGCCCGCATCTTCCAAACGAAGTGTTCCTCTGTTGATGTGGTCTTGAACACGACCAGGTGTTCCTACAACGATCTGTACACCTTTTTTAAGAACACGAATCTGCTTGTCAATAGATTCGCCTCCGTAAATGGCTACAGAATTAATTTTCTTGTGGTATTTGGCCAATTTCTGGATTTCTCCTTCTACCTGAACAGCTAGTTCACGGGTAGGACATAGGATAATCGCCTGTGGCTTGTTGAAGTCAGCATCTACCAAATCAATGATTGGAATTGCGAATGCTGCAGTTTTGCCAGTACCTGTTTGCGCTTGACCGATTAGATCACGCCCTTGCAATACGAAAGGAATGGCTTGTTGTTGAATGGGGGAAGGTTGGGTGTAGCCCATCTCTTCCACGGCCCGTAAGATTTCTTCCGAAATCCCCAGGTCTGAGAATTTGATTGTGTTTTCCATGATGTTGTCCTTACTTTTTCTTGCCATGGTATCCTAAATCCCAGACAAGCAACAGCAAGGACTCACGGCACGAAAAATAGCTATGTCAAAATTGACGCTGCAAAAGTAGGTAGAAATATTTTGTAAACCAAGGGAAGGATCGAAGTTTTTAGAATATTCTGTATAATTGAGGGGATTTAAACGAAATATATTTGGTGGTGGGAGAAAAAAAAAGAAATACGAGGTACGAAATACGATATTTTTCTAATGACGAATGCCGAACGTCGAGTGCAGAATGCTGAAGTGGGGAAAGCGGGCGACTAGGCATGAAGGAAGCTACTAAGCTCAGCAGCATGTGTCCAATTTCTTGGCTCTCGGCTCTTGTTTCGCGATTAATGTCGAACACCGAACACTGAGTGCAGCATGTCGAACAAAAAGTACAAAGTAAAAAGTACCAAGTACGAAGTAGGGATTCGCATTGGGATTCGAATTCTATTCCGGAGAAATCTTGGTACATTGTACTTGGTACTTCGTACAATATTTAGTCTAATCTCTTGCTTCTCAAGGCGTCTTGCTACTTGATACTAGGTACTTGATACTCATAAAAACGACCGATCCTCCGTCGCTTCTTCGGTCATCATTTCGGCTAGATCTTTGCCCAAATACCGGTCAATTAACCCATGCGCAAAATACAGGAGGGGGGTGAGTGCCAAGGCAACTGTAAATTTATAAACATAGTTGATTAGGCCTACGGCTACGATTTGGGAGATGCTCCAGTTTCCAAAAACATAGAAGGCGATCCCAAGCACCACAAAGGAATCGATGAATTGAGATACGAGTGTAGAACCTGTGGCCCGGAGCCAGATCATTTTTGGTCCTGTCACTGCGCGAAGCTTTTGAAAAACATACACATCAATCAGTTGGCCGAGCAAAAAAGCGGTAAGCGAACCCACAATTATGCCCAAGCCTTGTCTAAAGATGGTATTGAAGGCATAGTTGATATCAAAGGTAGTTCCGTTAGGCATGCTCGCATTTACCTCCAACCAGAAATCTGCAGGTGCCAAGGCAGTCACGAGGCTGATGATTACAAAAACATAGGTGATTAATCCTGCCGTCAAAAAGCTAATTTTCCGCACTCCTTTTTTACCAAAGTATTCATTGATTAGGTCTGTTGTGATAAAAACCACTGGCCAAATCACTGCACCTGCAGTAAGGTTAAAGTCCAATACAAACTCCCCGAAAAAAGTCCATTGCACAGGATCTAGCCCTAGTGTTTTTTCACCAGAAAATATTTTTACTCCAATAATCTCTGCGAGGATGGCATTGGTTAGGAATATCGCTCCTAGGATGACAAACAAATTGGTCTTTCGACTTTGCGGGGATTCATTCATGACGTAAGTATTGGGTAGGTGATGCCTTCTTCACTTAAGTTCGTATTTGGGAAAATGGTCTGTGCTTCAGCCAACAATTCACTTAAATCGGGATATCGGGAGGAAAAATGGCCGAGCAGCAATTTTTTTGCACCCGCAAGTTGTGCTACCTGAGCAGCTTGTTTGGCTGTGCAATGGAAGGTTTCGGAGGCACGAAGACGGTCTGCCTCCATGAATGTGGATTCATGGTAAAGGACATCCACTCCTTCAAAATAGGCTGTCAACGAAGGATTGAATGCGGTATCAGAGCAAAAGGCATAACTTCTTACCGGAGCTAAGGGATGGCAATAGTCCTTCGCACTGTAACTAGCACCATTCGCATCGTGGTAATCTTGACCCTGCCGTAGGTGTTGGATCGCTTCCAAGGATAGGGGTCTTTCCTGGAGTTTTGATTTGATTAATGAGCGAAGGCCTTCCTTTTCTTGAATGATAAATCCAGTAGTAGGGATGCGGTGCTGAAGCGGAAAGCTCGAAACTGTGAATTGAGGTTGATCTAACAAGGTAACCTTTCCTTCGGTAGTCGTTTCAGTGAATTCCAAATGGTAACTCAAGCGAGTTTGGCTCCATCTAAAGTGAGTGGTAATGATCTCATCGAGGCCTCTTGGTCCAAAAATTCGTAAGGGATCTTTCCGTTTGGAGAGGTGGTAACTGGACAATAGGCCAACTAACCCGAGGTAATGATCCCCATGAAGGTGGGAGATAAAAATGGTTGAGATTTTAGAGGCCTTTACCTTGAACTTTCGAAGTTGAATCTGAGTACCCTCTCCACAATCTAGCAATAAAAACTCCTGCCCAAATCGAACGACTTGGGCAGTGTGATTTCTTCCATGCATTGGGATGGAAGAAGTGTTTCCTAGGATGGTGACCTCAAACTCTGGACTCAAGCGCCCTCCTCGTCTTCTCCTCCGTCAATCTCATGCATAAACACCATTTCTCCAGCTTCTTCCAAGTTGGCTACTAGTCGCAACTTCTTGTCAAGCATGGATATCTTGAGCAACTTCATCACGTGGTCACGAACGCCGGAGATCACAAAAATCCCACCATTTCGGCCAAATTCCCGGTCTCCTACAAGTAGGGCACTCAATCCGCTGGAATCCACATAATTGACTTGACTCATGTCGAGCACCAAGTTGCTGTAACCCTCAGCATGGATGGTCAGCAATTCAGACTTTAGTTTAGGAGCCAATAGGGAGTCAATTTTTTCTTCTAGTGGGGAAAAAACAACGTATTGCTCTTTTTTATCGATGGTATATTTCATGTGCGTGTGCTTAGTTGGCAAGGTAATCTAAAATACTTTTTTCAATTCGTGTGGCAATGTCGGCGGTTTCTGCACGAACAAAGACCGTTCCCGTAATCTTTTCAAACAACTCAATGTAGCGATCTGAAATGCTTTCTACAAGTTCATCGTTCATTTCTGGTACCACTTGGCCCTCTTTTCCTTGGAATCCATTGGCAATGAGCCACTGACGCACAAATTCTTTGGACAATTGTTTTTGAGGCAATCCTTGCTTTTGGTTCTCTTCATACCCTTCCGCGTAGAAGTAGCGGGAAGAATCTGGGGTATGGATTTCATCGATCAGGTAAATCTTTCCCTCTGCTTTACCAAATTCATACTTGGTATCCACCAGGATCAAACCCTTTTCCTTCGCCATCTCTTGACCGCGTTGGAATAGTGCTCGGGTGTATTTTTCTAGAACCAGGTAATCTTCTTCTGAGACAATTCCCTTGGCTAAAATATCTTCTCTGGAAATATCCTCGTCATGCCCTTCAGAAGCTTTGGTGGTAGGGGTGATGATTGGAGTAGGGAAGGCATCGTTTTCTTTCAATCCCTCAGGCATGGGTACACCGCAGAGCATTCGCTTGCCCAAGGCATATTCCCGAGCAGCATGTCCTGCGAGATAGCCACGAATCACCATTTCTACTTTGAAGGGCTCACAGCGTTTGCCAATGGTCACGCTTGGATCAGGTGTGGCGGTCACCCAGTTGGGTACCAAATCTGCAGTGGCTTTTAGGAAGCCTGCAGCGATTTGATTCAGTACTTGTCCCTTGTAGGGAATGGCTCGTGGAAGGACCACATCAAAGGCAGAGATTCGGTCGGAGGCAACGACTACAAGCTCTTTTTCAAACATGTATACGTCACGTACTTTACCCTTGTAAAAGCCTTTCTGTCCTGGAAAGGAAAAATGAGTTTCTTTGATGGCTTTGCTCATGAAGAATTCGTTTGGGCAAAAATAGAAAAATCGATTTGGCTAGCGTTGAACTAGCAGGTTATTTATTTATTTTATTTCCAAGTTCGTAGGTTTCGGTTCGTTCCAAGACTCCATTTTCATCATAGACCTCACGAATTCCGTTTAATTTTCCTTTAGTAAATCTTCTGATTTCCTGAATTTTACCTGTTTCGTAATAAAGTATCGCTTCTCCTTCTAGTAACTCATTGAGGAAGGGGGTGCTGGAGGAGATTTGCCCGTTGGGATAGTATTTTTCTTCCTTGATTTTTACTCCTTTTTTGGAATAAAACTCCTGCTGCTTTAAGCTGCCTGACTCGTAATAACTGCTACTTGGGCTGGAAGGAATTCCTTTGACGAAGGTTGTTTTTTGTTTGAGTGCTCCTCCCGGATAGTAGCTCAGTAGCTCTCCTTCAGGTGCTCCTTTTTTGTAACTGCCCACTCGTTCAGGTTGTCCATTGGAATGTTGGAGAAGGTAGGGACCATCTAGTTCTCCGAAGTTGAAGAATAGCCTAGAGCGTAATCTGCCATCTGGAAAGAAGCTTTCTTCTTTGCCGTGCAGCACTCCACGCTCGTAATTGCCTTGGTATTGCAGCATACCGGATTCGTCGTAATCTTCCCGGGTACCGTGAAATTGACCTGCTAAATAGCTGATTTTGGATTGAATGGATCCATTGGGATAGTATTGGAGGGAAATGCCTTCGGGTTTATTTGCTTTGAAGGGGGTCTTTTCAGATAGGGTTCCGGATTCATAATAGGAGAGGACTTCGCCTTCCAGCTGGTTGGCTACAAAATTGGAGCGCTGCTGAAGCTTGCCATCCGAATAAAAGCTCAAAGCTTCCCCTTCGCGCTGGTTATTTTGAAAGGTGACTTGGCGAAGAGTATCGCCTGTTGCTGGATCCAAATCATAGAAAATCCCATGGCGTTGTTCATTTTTAAGAGTGCCGATTACGACCAATCTCCCTTCCAAGTCGTATCGTTTGACGGTTCCATTTGCTTTTCCATTGACAAGCAAAACCACTTCCTTGACCTTTAGTGTATCCTCAGCGTGGTAGGTACGAAGCGTATCTTGACCAAAGGTCAAAATCGAAACTAAACCAAAGAAAAAGGTGAAAATTGCGGGTTTGAACATAGAAATGCACTTGGGTCTGAATCCACAAACTAGCATGCATGCTGGCAATGGGCTTCGGTGGTTGAAATTACAAAGAAGCAAATTCAACTCCATAACCATTACCGTATTTAGTTGGTAAGGGCTAACTTTGAATTTCCAAACTCAGAATCGGTATGCTTTATTCTCGTCTTTTCGCCCTTTTTATTCTTCTCGGTCTTGCCTCCTGTGCTTCCAAGCCAGAGGTAAACTTTAAAAATTACGAGGGAGAGATTTTTGGTACTTACTACCGCATTCAGGTAGGAGACACGGATCGAGATTTTCAACCTCAATTTGATTCGGTCTTTGCGCTAATCAATACAGCTGCAAATTCCTATGTCCAGGATTCTGAAGTTTCCGATTTTAATTTGACAGGTATTTTAAAGGATCCATCCTTTACTTTTCGAGACATGCTCGATTCCTGCAGAAAATTTAATTCCCAAAGTCAAGGCTATTTTGAACCTACTCTTTTTCCTCTGCTCAAGGCATGGGGTTTTTCCTTTGAACAGCGGGAACAGATGGATAGCGCAAAGGTGGCGGAGTTAAAAAGTTTGGTAGGCTTTGAAACAAAGCTTATCGTGGCGGATTCAGGATATTTTGCTGCTCAAAAAGGCGTAAAATTAGATGTTACAGGCCTAGGTGAGGGCTATGCCATCGATAAGTTGGCTGAGGTCTTAAATCAAGCAGGGGTGGCCAACTACCTGGTAGAGATTGGAGGGGAGATGAAGGGAAAGGGAAACAATCCAAGAGGGGAAAATTGGAGCATTGGGATTGAAGACCCCTCACAGGCAGAGTTGGGAGTGACAAATTCCATGCTCACCAAGGTAACCCTGAATCAATTGGCTTTGAGTAGCTCGGGCAACTACCGTAAGTTTTACATCGATGAGCAGGGCAACCGAAGGTCCCACCTCATTGATCCGACGACTGGTTTTCCAGTTAGTCATTCGATGGTTTCTGTATCCGTATTGGCTCCCTCAGCTACCCAAGCAGATGCTTTGGCCACCGCGTTTATGGCGATGGGCCCAGAAAAAGCCAAGGTGCTGGCAGAAAGCTTACCCAGTGTAGAAGCGATGTTTGTGCTCGCTGAGAAAGACCGTTTGCGTATGGAATTTACCTCAGGCTTTCCGAAGGAGCTGGAGCAAGAGAAAAAGTAAATGTAATTCGGTTTTTCATTTTTCTGATTTTCCGTTTTGGCCTTAAAAAATTCCTTCAGCTTGGGAATCCTCCAAGGTTCGGATGATTCACTTTTATAAGTTTCTGAACCCTATTCCTAGTATTTCGTAGGAGATAGGTATTCCCCAATTTTTTTGGATGAAAAAGTGGTTAGTTCCATTTTGGAACATACCACTTTAAATGGCGTATTGAGGCAAAAAGAACAAAAAACAGGAGTAAAATCCAATTCCCCAAATGCTATTCTGGCGGTGGGATTTCGATCAATTCTTGACGTGCTACGCAGTTTCGTATTTGGGTTACACGCATGAAATTAACTTCGCGCAAAGTCGCAAAGCCGCAAAGAGCAGGGGTTGGAGGATTTTTATTTAGTCTCTAGGTAAGTTGTCAAGGATTCCTTGACAACTGCCAAAGCCGAAAAAAAAATGATTCCAAAAAACACAATTTAGATGCTGTTATTTCTGTAGGGTATCGTGTGAAATCCAAGTTTAGTTGGTTTCTTTTTTCCGTGAAATCTCCGCTAAACCTTCTCAATCACTATCGCTGAAGCACCGCCACCGCCATTGCAGATGCCTGCCACACCGATGCTTCCTTCTTTTTTCTGAAGTACAGTGCACAAGGTGCTGATAATTCGTGCTCCTGAGGCGCCTAGGGGATGCCCTAAGGCTACAGCACCTCCGAATACATTTAAGCGGTCGTTATCAAGGTTTAATTCCTGCTGATTTGCAAGCGCCACCGCTGCGAAAGCCTCGTTGATTTCGTAATACGAAACTTCTTCAGCAGTTACCCCCGCATGTTTTAAAGCTTTAGGGATTGCCAAGGCAGGAGCTGTGGTAAACCATAATGGATCTGTGGCTGCATCGGCATAGCCTCTGATTTTGGCAATTGGCTTGAGACCGTACTTTTCCACCACTTCTTTGCTCACCAAGACCAAGGCAGAAGCTCCATCGTTCATGGTCGAGGCATTGGCAGCAGTTACGGTTCCATTTGGATCAAAAACGGGCTTAAGTGAAGGGATTTTATCAAAAACAACATTCTTGTATTCTTCGTCCTCGGTGATCAAAATTGATTCTCCTTTTCTGCCTTGAAGTTCTACAGGTACGATTTCATCGGCAAATGCACCTGCTTCCCATGCTGCTGCGGAGCGTTGGTAGGATTGGATGGCATAGGCATCCTGCTCGGCCCTGCTGATATTCATTTCCTTGGCAGTATTCTCGGCACAGTTGCCCATGGGAAACTTGTAATACACTTCAAAAAGTCCATCACGTACCAATCCGTCCGTCAGCTCGGCATTCCCATACTTGTAACCAAATCGTGCTTTTGGAACGTAATAGGGGACATTGGACATGCTTTCCATTCCCCCAGCTACCACCACCTCATTGATGCCCAATTCAATGGATTGTGCTCCAAGCATCACGGCTTTCATGCCTGAGGCACAAACCTTATTGATGGTAGTACAAGGTACTTGGTAACCAATTCCTGCGCCGATAGATGCTTGACGAGCGGGAGCTTGGCCCAAGTTGGCAGACAGCACGTTACCCATAAATACTTCATTGACAGACTCTATGGGCAGCCCAGATTTGGCTAGAGCACCTTTAATGGCGATACTCCCTAGTTCGGTCGCTGACAATGCGCTGAGTTTTCCGCCAAAACTTCCAAGTGGAGTACGTACTGCGGCTAGGATATAGACTTCTTTATTCATCGTAATTTGGGTTTACATGAAGCTGCGCATGTCCAAAGTTCAATTACCAATCAGGCAATCCTTTTTTGGGGCGTTGCGTCGCCTTCTTTTTATTGTCTTGGATATAGCGGAGTTCCGCAGCGTTTAAGGATTCCAATATTTGTGCGGCTTGTTCCGGGGATAAATTCATCCCTTTCAGCTTTTCACGCATGGCTTCCATCTTTTTTTGGCGATCGGCAAGGTTGGCATCCATCTGGTCGTTTCCATTTTGGCCTGCTTCCTGGCTCTGCTGTGAAGGATTTTCTCCCTTTTGACCTTCCTTGGCCTTGTCTTCGTTGGTTTTCTCTCCGTCTTTTTGGTCAGACTTGGAATCCTCCTTTTGCGAAGGGTCTTTTTGCTCTTGATTTTGTGGGTTCTGCTGCTGCTGATCTTGGTTTTGCTCCTGCTCTTTCTGCTCTTCTTCCTGCTCCTGATTCAATTTTTCTTTCAAGGCCTTGAGCTTTGCATCGTTGGGATACTTTGCCAAACCGTCATTCACCTCCTTGAGTGCTTGATCTTTGGCTGTTTTGACGTATGAGCGTGCCGCACGATTGAAAAACTCTCCTGCACTCTGTGCTTGTACTTTTACTGCGAATAGCAGCATAAAAGCCAATCCTAAGTAGATGAGATGTTTAGTTTTCATTTATTTCGACTACGTCTTTTAAGCTTGTCATAAAATCTTGGTAGGCAGCCACCGTCTCATCTTGTGCAAGGGCAGCTTCCATAAGGCTTAACGCTTCTTTGAACTTAAATTGTTCCACAAGTCGATCGGCTTCTGCTTTTTTACGCTTGGCAAACTCTGAGGGTTCTGGGGTATTCTCATCCTTATTCTTTCTTTCCTCATCTCGCTTTAGCCAACGTGCGAGCAATTCATAGTTGTAACGCGCTTCCTCATTTAAAGGGTTTTGAATCAATGCTGATTGAAATTTGCTTAGCGCTGCTTCATATTCCTGTTTGTTGCCCAATACCACTCCACCTTGATTAAAAGCAAAGGAAGCCAACCGCTCATCGCTACTTTGGCTTGCCTTATCAAAGTTTGCTGCTGCTTCTTCAGGTTGAGAAGCGTAGTGGTAGCTAAGCCCTAAGTTAAAATCTAGGTATTGAGAAACGAGTTGAAACTCTTCCAAGAGTACCCGGTGATCTTTGATGGACTGCGCATATTCTGTAGCTGCATAGCTGGCAGCAGCTTGATCAATGGCAGCATTCAATCGACTGACCCGCGTCCATGAAGCGGGCAAAAACAATAAAACCAAGAAAATTCCTTTGATCCAGCTCATCAGAGTTTGATTGTTTTAATGGGCAAAATCATGTCTACCAAGGCAAGCGCAAGCGCAGCCAACAGGAAGTAAAAATATTTATTTGAACTGGCTTCTACCATGCGGGTAGTGGAAATACCACCTTCCAAGGTTTCAATTGCTGAAATCAAACCGCCCATTTCTTGGACCTGATCCGATATTTCGAAGTATTGTCCACCTGTTTCAGCAGCGATAAACTGCAAAGGTTCACGGTTTAACTTGGTCAATGCTGGTTTGCCAGTATCCGGGTCCATGACAAGCCCATTTCCACGAGCCATTTCACCGCCTCGATCTGTTCCTATGCCTATTGAAAACACTTTGATCCCTTGATCTACCAATTCCTCAGCAATTCCATCCAAGTCTTCTCCGAAATGTTCTCCATCAGATATCAAAACCACAGATCGGGATTTCTTTTCTTGACTCTGATCGTTTTGGAATCGCTCCAATGCCATACGGAGTGGAGTGCTAAGGTCAGTGCCCAGATTCGGTACCAAACCAATAGAAAGTCCATCGATATACAAGTTGGCCACAGCTTGATCGTAGGTGAGTGGCAATTGAAGGAAGGACTCGGTGGAAAAAATTATCAAACCAATTCGGTCGGATGGGAAGGACTTTAGTAACTCTTTTAATTCAAATTGGATCCGCTGCAATCGAGTTGGAGCAATGTCAGTCGCAATCATCGATTGAGAAAGGTCGACTGCAATGAAAATATCTTTGCCCTCCTCCTTCACTTCTTTGAAGGAATCTCCAATGGAAGGGCCAGCAAAGGCAATCAATAACAAGATAAAATAAACGGTGCGAATGACTAATTTGGTAAAAAGACGCTGCTTTTCCACCTTCAACTTCCGGTTGATGGACCAAAATCGGCTTAAGTAAAGCAAATACAGCAGGATAAAGATTCCCGCGAGTAGGAGCGTAAGTTTGATATCCGGGTATGCCCAAATCATGGCCTGAAATTAGGAAATAAAGCTAACTTTGAAAGCGAAAATTGGCAAAGGCTGCTTTGCATTTCAAAAAGAAATCCCAGAATTAACAAACATTAATTTCTTACAGTCGTTCGGTTAGTGA
>JBEDEY010000013.1:0-3903 GCA_041175425.1 Bacteroidota bacterium
GTCCTAAACAACACCTGCTCCAAGCCCGACCATCGCCATCTCTTTTGGGATCAGTTGCGCGCAGAATCCGCAGGAGACTCAGTAGGATTGATGGCCAAGGCGCAAGAACTTGAAAGCAACCTGATCGAATTTGTGGAACATGGCGGTGGACTCCTTCTCCTCCATGGCGGCATTACCACCTTGAATAACTCTTCCAGGTTTAGTGAATTGGTAGGTGCTAGCTTTGATTACCACCCGCCTCAGCAACAGGTGCAGGTGAAATTAGAGAATCCCAGCCATCCCATGGTTGCTGCATTTCCAAAAGAAGGCTTTTCGCATGTAGACGAACCTTATTTTTACAAGAATGCCTATTCCAAATTGGATTTTACTCCTTTGCTTTATTTTGACAATGCTCAAATACACAGTCAACGAGCCAACCAGGAACTAAAAAGTGGTAAAACCTATGTCGCTTGGATCCGACCTGAGGGTAAGGGAAAAGTAATGTACATTGCTCCTTCCCACAATGCTCAAAGTTTCGAAAATCCTGCACTACTGCAGTTTTTTCTAGATGGATTGCAGTATGTGGTTGGGGATGTGAATTTTGATGAAACACCAATCAAAAAATGAATTGAATTGCAGCATGGGATTTCCACTTCAAATACGCTTCCAAAACCAAGTTTTTGCCAATGGGTAAAATTTTACCAACTTTAACCATGGAAAATGACAGCCTAGAATCCCTCAGCGCATTTTTAGAAGAACCTATTTTTCTACTTGAGGAAGATCAAAAAAGAATAGCAGCAACGCTACAAGTTTCCGGTGGAAGCGAAGTCCTTGCAGCTGAAGAACAGCAGGTTGCTTTTACTTCAAGTGAAAATATAGCTACTGATACATTTGCGTCTGTTGATCAAGAAACTAAATTAGAATCGGTTGAGGAACCAATTCTTATCAAGGGTAATTTTTCAAAGGGTATATTGGTGATCCATGAGGAATCAAACCTCAATGCTGAAGTCATGGACATGCTCGTCAAAATGCTCAATGCATGTGGACATTCCATGTCGGAGGTCGGTTTGCTAGCTGCAGAAAACTTGAAAAATAGAAGTTTAGAGGAATTCAAAGCACTTAATGCCCATGTTGTGCTCAAATTTGGACGCATCAAACATCCAATCAACCAGCTCCCAATCAGTCCGTATGAAATCCATACAGAAGAGGAAACAGAATACTTGTTTGCTGACGCACTTACTTCCATTTCCGAGGATAAGGGATTAAAAAGACAACTTTGGACTGCACTTCAACTCCTTTTCAACCTTAGCACAGGAACCAAATGAACAATTCACAACTCAAATGGGCGAAGCGATTTAAATGGATTAGTTTGGCCGAAGGCCTTTCTTTCCTCCTACTTCTTGGTATAGCCATGCCTTTAAAATATGGATTTGACATGCCACTTGCCGTGAAGTATCTGGGCTGGGTGCATGGAGCTTTATTTATGGTTTACATTTATGTAGTATTTCCAACTGCCTTAAGTTTAAAATGGAGCTTTAGTCGTACTTTTTTCGCACTGGTCGCCGCAGTTTTACCCTTCGGTCCCTTTATTTTTGACCGCAACCTGAATAAAAGCCAACAGACTAAATTTTAAGGTTAATGGCTACCCTTCCAGATGAATTTAATTTGTAGAGCTGCCATTAAACCACCTAATCATGAAAGAAAAACGTACTGATTTTGCCAACTTTCAATGGATAGATTTGGAGAATCCTAAGCTAGCCGAGTTGACCCAAATCATTAAACCTTACGGCTTAAATCCACACTTACTTCAAGATTTAGTACAAGTTGGTCACTTACCCAAATTGGAGAAAGTAGGGGAATTTAACTTCCTGATTCTACGTGCATTTAGTGCCAAACCAAACGAAAAATTAACGACCATACCTGAGCTAAGTAATAAAATTGGGTTCTTTTTTACAGATGAAATCCTGATCTCTGTACATCAAAAACCGTTTCAATTTTTGGGTGAAATTTCAGGACATTTTGAAAACCCAGAATCCCTAATCTTGAAAATCACCGAAAAAATGTTGGCAACCTATGAAGCACCTGCAAATTGGTTGTCAGAAGAAATGGACCATTTCGAGAGTGATGTTTTTCTCGGCCGTAAAAAACGATTCTCTGTGGAGCAACTCTATTTTGCGAAAGCAAAAGCCCGGGGCTGCAAAAAAGTACTGCACTTGACTCAAACCTTGCTGCTGCACCTCACAGTACAGCCAAGCAACGAAGCACAGCTTCAGGACTTAAAGGAAAGTACAACCAGTCTTATCCTTCAATTCGAAGATTTTTTGGATGAAGCCAACTCCCTATTGAACATTTACTTGTCGAGCAACTCCCAGAAGACCAATGAAGTCATGAAGCTTTTGACTGTTTTTTCGGCATTTTTCCTACCACTAACCTTTCTTGTGGGAGTTTATGGGATGAACTTTAAATTTATGCCTGAACTGAACTGGGAATATGGGTATTACTTCACCTGGGGTGCCATGATCAGCATTTCAATCGGAATTTTCATCTGGTTTAAAGTTCGGAAAATCATTTGAAGCGAACGATCCAAACAAAAAAACCTCCGATTGGAGGTTTTTTTGTTTCAATTCAAGAAGAAAATTAATTTACCAAACGTCTTAGGTAAGCGCCATATCCGCTTTTTCCTAGTTTAGCTGCAGCTTCCAGCAACTTTTCCTTGCCAATAAATCCATTTCGGTAGGCAATCTCTTCGATGCATCCGATTTTTAAGCCTTGACGCTCTTCGATCACTTCTACAAACTGGGCTGCTTGCAGCAAGGACTGATGGGTTCCGGTATCTAACCAGGCCGTTCCTCTATTGAGTATGGCTACCTGAAGCTTCCCTCTTTTGAGGTATTCGTTATTCACATCGGTGATTTCCAATTCCCCACGAACACTCGGCTTGATGTTCTTGGCAATTTCCACCACCTCGTTGTCGTAGAAATACAAACCCGGCACCGCATAATTAGACTTAGGCTCTGCAGGTTTTTCTTCGATGGAGATCGCCTTTTGATTGGCATCAAACTCCACTACCCCGTAGCGCTCTGGATCTGTGACATGGTAGGCAAAAACCACTCCACCGTCTGGATTGGTGTTTTCCTGAAGCGTCTTGTGCAAGCCTGAACCATAAAAAATATTGTCCCCTAGCACTAGGGCGACTTTATCTTTTCCTATAAACTCCTCTCCTATGATAAATGCTTGTGCCAAACCATCTGGGCTAGGCTGTACCGCATAGCTAATCTGACAACCTACATGCGAACCATCGCCCAACAGCTTTTGAAATGCTGCCGAATCTTCGGGAGTGGTAATGATTAAAATCTCCTGAATTCCTGCCATCATTAAGACGGACAAGGGATAATAAATCATCGGCTTATCGTAAACAGGCATGAGTTGCTTACTCACTGCAATGGTCAAGGGATAAAGTCGGGTACCTGACCCTCCCGCTAAAATGATTCCTTTCATAGAAAAATAGTATGTTAAAGCCCAAAGGTACTACCCCCAAAAGATTTAAAAAAGAAAATTTCACTAGGCTGGGAATCCTTTGCTTCGAATCAAAAAATGAAACCTTAAAAAAATCAGGAGAATCCCGGATAAAGGATATTTTTGATTTCTAATCCCGCATCCCATGAAAATCAATACCTTTTTCCTTGTACTTTTTACAAGTCTCCTTGCATACGGTTGCGCCCAGCAGGAAGTAAAATTTACACCAAGTACCTCGGAACAATTCCGACCTTCCTACCATTTCACACCTGCCAAAGGTTGGATGAACGATCCCAATGGCTTGATCTACATCGATGGGGAGTACCATTTATTTTTCCAGTACAACCCAGATAGTACCGTTTGGGGGCCCATGCATTGGGGACATGCGGTTTCCAAAGACTTGCTTAA
>JBEDEY010000014.1:0-4779 GCA_041175425.1 Bacteroidota bacterium
GCCAACTTTGCTTCCAATCTTGAGAAAATCAAAACTGAAATTCAGGCTAAGCATGTAATCGTAACCGAGTTGGGAGATTTGCTGGGAGGATTGAAAGGATCTATCGTCAATCTTGTCGTGAAGCATGTCAAAAAGATGGTGCCCGCATTCAACCATCCGGAGGCGGTAAGCTTCAAAAAGGCCTTGGCTTTGGGATCCAAGCATTCTTTTTCGAAGGTGGCGATGAGCTTGGAGGACCCTGCGTTTTTGCAATACACAGGGGGAACAACAGGGGTGTCCAAAGGTGCAGAACTAAGCCACGGAAATATTGTGGCCAACATGCAGCAAATCTCTGCATGGATGAAGCCTAAATTGCGAGAAAAAGAAGAGATCGTAATTACCGCATTGCCGCTTTACCACATCTTCGCTTTGACTGTCAACTGCCTTGCTATGTTGAAAATTGGTGCACATAATGTGTTGATTACCAATCCAAGAGATATGAAGGCTTTTATTGGTGATTTAGCTAAGAAGCGCTTCACGGTGATCACGGGAGTGAATACCCTTTTCAATGGCTTATTGAACCAAGAGGCCTTTGGTAAATTGGATTTTTCAGGTTTGAAGATTGCGGTAGGAGGAGGTATGGCTGTACAGAAAGCCACTGCTGAAAAATGGAAAGCAGTCACTGGCGTACCACTTGCAGAGGGGTATGGCCTAACGGAAACTGCTCCTGTAGCTACGTGTAACCCTATTGATGGAACCGAACGAATTGGCACCATCGGAATGCCATTGCCAAATACAGAGGTGATGATCGCCGATGATGCTGGCAATCCAGTTGCACTTGGTGAGCGAGGAGAGATTTTGATCAAAGGCCCACAAGTGATGCGTGGCTATTGGAATAGACCTGAAGAAACAGCCCTTGTCATGCACGGGGATTGGTTTAAGTCAGGAGACATCGGCGTGATGGATGCGGATGGTTTTACCAAGATTGTGGATCGAAAGAAGGAAATGATCTTAGTTTCTGGGTTCAACGTGTATCCGAATGAGGTGGAAGATGTAGTTGCTTCTTGCCCTGGCGTATTGGAAGTTGGGGTGATTGGCATGCCTGATCCGAAATCCACAGAAAAGGTGGTCGCTTATGTGGTCAAGAAAGATTCCACGCTGACAGAAGAAAAAGTAATTGAGCACTGCAAAGAGTTTTTGACGAATTACAAAGTTCCTAAGGAGGTCTATTTCACGGAAGAACTTCCAAAGACCAATGTGGGCAAGATTCTACGCCGGAAAATCAAGGAAGCGCACCTCGAAAAGCTGGGCTTAGCTTAAAGGACTCCGACTTATTTCATTAAAAAACCGCGATTTAGCGGTTTTTTTTTGTTTTTTTGTGCTCCAATTTTCCTGCTTCACTCTTCCAAGAAGGGTGAGCTTCATTTGTTCACCTTTATTTTTATGACCTGGCAACTGATTAAAGATGCCCTTTTAGGTAAGGAGCAAGATTTTACCCGTCTTCCATTGAAGACGGCCATTTTTATTCTTGCGCTACCCATGATTTTGGAAATGATGATGGAGTCATCATTTGCCATTGTGGACCTATTTTTTGTGGCTCAACTTGGTGAATACGCCATCGCTACGGTGGGATTGACTGAGTCGGTCATTGTGTTGACCTATGCGCTGGGTTTCGGCTTGAGCATGGCTGCAACGGCACTCGTGTCTCGACGATTTGGTGAGAAAAACTACAAAGACGCAGGTTCCGCAACTTTTCAATTGTTGGTGATAGGAGCCTTGATTTCCATTGTACTCGGGGTGTTGGGCTGGTTGTATGCAGCAGATCTACTTCGCTTAATGGGTGCCGAAGAACAGCTTATTGAATCAGGGTCAAATTATGCCAAAATTGTATTTGCAGGGAATACAGCGATTCTTCTGCTTTTTTTATGCAATGGAGCATTTCGTGGCGCGGGTCAAGCGCACCATGCGATGCGCTCTTTGATGATTGCGAATGGGCTCAACATCGTATTGGACCCATTGTTGATCTTTGGAATTGGCTCTTGGGAAGGATATGGACTCGATGGAGCGGCTATGGCCACTACTTTTGGCAGAAGCATGGGAGTCCTTTACCAATTGTACCACCTGTTCAATGGAAAGCACAAACTCAAAATCCTCAAGGAAAACATAGCCTTAAGCTGGGAAACAATCAAAAAGATTATTGAATTATCTCTGGGAGGTATGGGACAATCCCTGATTGATTCCCTTTCCTGGGTAGCCTTGACTCGAATGAATGCGGAATTTGGTTCGGCAGCTTTGGCGGGTTATACCATCGCATTTCGCATCTTGATCTTCACCATTTTACCAGCCTGGGGATTATCTGGGGCAGCGGCAACTTTGGTTGGCCAAAATCTTGGCGCCATGAAAACAAAGCGAGCCGAATTGGCCGTATGGCTGACTGTACGCTACAATGTGATTTTCATGGCATCGGTTACGGGAATTTACCTGATCTTCAGCAAGCAATTGGTTGGCTTATTTACGAGTATTCCAGATGTTGGTGAAGTCGCTGCTCAGGGCTTGTGGGTGATTGCCCTTGGCTACGTGTTTTTTGCGATTGGGATGGTGCTTACCCAAGCATTCAACGGAGCAGGTGACACCAAGACCCCCGCTTGGATCAATGCTGTGGTATTGTTGGGTATCGAAGTTCCAATGGCCTACCTTCTCGCTTTTCCACTAGAATTGGGCTATTTGGGAATATTTATTGCCATCGGAACCTGCCATTCCCTGCATGCGCTTGTTGCGCTTTACTTTTTCAAGAAAGGGAAGTGGAAATTGAACAAGGTTTAATTCCTTGGTGATTTTGAAGGGTTTTTGGCAGATTTGAAGCAAGGGTAAATTACCGCGCTCCTTCGGCATGGTCTACCACTTGGCCATCCAAACTCAAGTAACTCCCCATGCAATCGGCGGTCATGCAGGAATGTACAGGCAAGATCCCAAGCAAATCTCCCACTTGGACGGATGCCAATAGTTCGTCGGAAGCCTGAATGATTCCATGTTCTTGGGAAATGCTTTTCACAAAGGAACGGTGGTTTGGAATGCTCCAACCGCTTTCGTGCAGCAAGACAATCTCTCCGAAATTTTTGCTTCCATCTTCATTGATCAACACATCTTTTGCTAAATGAACTCCTCCACCATGAATGAGGATCTCCTTTCGATCTTTTCGAATGTCTACTACCGGTACTGCCAAGCAGACGGCAATGTCCTCCTTGGTGCAGCTGCCTAACTGCACCTGCATCAGGTCAAAAAACACAAAATTTCCTGGGCCCAATTCATCGACCTCCCCAAATTCACTTCGAACTGCACATCCTGGCGTGTCGCCTAGGCGAGTCACTAAGTTGGGGTAGCGATGTAGGTATTTTGCTTTCATTTTGGCAAGTGCCTCTTGACTTTCCAAATGGATTTTATCCGTGTCTTTTCCGTAGTAGGTGTGCCCAGGATGTATGTAAAAGCCTTTAAATTTTAAGAATTTGCTTCCACTTGCTGTGTTTAAAATTGCTTCCAGTTCAGCCTCTTGGGTAGCTTGAATGCCTGTTCGCCCGTAACCTGCATCGAGTTCAACAAAGAATTCCACCTTTTCGGTCAAGCCCTCTGCAAGTGCTTTTGCTGTAGCAGCATTAACTACTTGTACCGAAATCCCTTGCTGTGCAGCCAGTCGATTGAGCCGTGGGATTTCACGGATATTGAAAGGGAAAGCGATGTGAATGGAATCCCAGCCTTGCCCACAGAGGTATTCGGCTAGGGATATGGAAGATGCTGTCACTTCCCGGATGCCATAGTCTTTTGCCCAGTTTCCGACGATTCGAGATTGGGCAGTTTTCCAATGAGGAACCAACTTTTTCCCTAGCTCATGTGCTTTATTGGCCATCTTTTCAAGATTGGCTCGGGTGATTTTTTCGTCGATAAGGAGGGTGGGTGAGGCAATATGGTCGAGGTAGGACATGGATATGGAGTTCGAAAAACGAATATAAAAAGAATCTTCCGTTTTCATTTTCCACAAACTAGAATCGAACTAGACTAAAAAATCATCCAAAATAAATCACGAATACTAGGCAAAGCTTTTGTCAAAAACGCAAATACCTGTGCATAAGCCAGTCAATTCTATTAAATTTGTGGCTTGCATTTGTATTAATTTCACAGATGTACTCCAACTAGTTTTAGCCACTGTACCGACAATCTTCCATGGAAGCCAAAAAAATCAGAAGTACGTATATCGAGTTTTTCCAATCCAAGCAGCACCAGTACGTACCTTCTTCTCCCATTGTAGTAAAAAATGATCCTACGCTGATGTTTACCAACGCGGGGATGAATCAATTCAAAGATGCTTTTTTAGGCAATGAGGTTGCCAAATTTCCTCGCGTAGCCAATTCACAAAAATGTCTTCGTGTGAGTGGGAAACACAATGATTTGGAGGAAGTAGGGGTAGATACCTACCACCACACCATGTTTGAAATGTTGGGCAACTGGTCTTTTGGAGATTATTTCAAAAAAGAAGCCATTGAATGGGCTTGGGAATTGTTGACCGATGTCTACAAGTTGCCCAAGGATCTGCTTTACGTTTCCGTTTTTCAAGGAGATGCTGGAGACAATCTAGCCATGGACCAAGAGGCATACGACCTATGGAAAAATATAGTGGCAGAGGATCGCATCATTATGGGTTCCAAGAAGGATAACTTCTGGGAAATGGGAGATACAGGTCCTTGCGGTCCTTGCTCTGAAATTCACGTTGACTTGCGTACTGCTGCTGAACGCGCTGCGGTTCCAGGA
>JBEDEY010000015.1:0-5870 GCA_041175425.1 Bacteroidota bacterium
GCAGGGGCGTTCCAGTCCAATACTTGCCACATCATTCCACTGCATTCTTCTTCCAGGGATTTGGCCATCACCCGATCAAAAAGCAGTTTGCCTGCTCCATTTCCTCTTTCAGATTCAGTCACCACGATATCTTCGAGGTACAAGCGTTTTCCTTTCCAGGTGGAGTAGCGGTAATAATACACTGCGATGCCAATGATCTCTTGACTACTGTCCTTGACGCAGACAAAGAATCCATAGACGGGCTGCGGACCAAAGCCTTCTTTCTCCATTCGTTCCAGTGTGTTGGTGACTTGCTCCGGTGCTTTTTCGTACAGGGCAAGTTCGTTTATGAGTTCGAGTACACGTGGGAGGTCTGATTTCTGTCCTTCTCTTAGGGAATACATGAGTTTTTGAGGTTGGAGAGTTGATTATTTGCTAACTATGCCCCTAATTTATATAAAATCAAATACCAAGATGTTTTTAGCCATTGATGCGGGCAATTCCAATGTAGTTTTTGCACTTTATGATTCCAAGGGTGGGAAGTGGACCAATCAGTTTCGACTGGAAACCAAAGCGCCTCAATTAATCTCTCAGCTAAGCAACAAGGTGCCGCTGTATTTTTTAGAACATGGAATCACCGCGGATCAAATTGAAAGCATTGGATTCAGTTCGGTTGTGCCTGAAATCAATGAAATCCTTGAACAGTTTTGTGAAGGCTTTTTTGGCAAGCTGCCCTATCGGATTCAGGCCACGAGCTACGACAACTTACCGGTTCGCACGCATCGACCGAATGAAATGGGGACGGATTTGATGTGCAATGTGATGGCGGCTTACACGCGCGTGTCGGGCCCAGTCATTGTGGTGGATTTTGGTACAGCGCTAACCTTTACTACAGTAGGCCAAGGGGGCGAAGTGTTGGGAGTAAGCATTGCTCCTGGACTCCAAACAGCCATCAAGGCACTATTTATGAATACGTCTAAGTTGCCCGAGGTGGAACTTAAGTTACCCGAATCTGTCCTTGGAAAAAACACGGTTCATGCCATACAGGCGGGGGTGCTGCATGGGTATACTGGGTTGATCAAAGGGATGTTGGAAGCGATTCGATTGGAAACGGGTCTGAAATTCACTGTGATCGCTACGGGAGGATTGTCCTCTATTCTCACCAATTTGGAAGGGGTATTTGATGCGGTAGATCGGAACCTCACCTTGGACGGTTTGCGCTTGATTACCGAGTCGAATTCTTAATTTATCGATTGATTTCAAAGCTCACATCCCAGGTGTCTGTCACCCGTATTTTTTCGTTGAATTCGGGATGTAGGGGATTGATGAGCAGGTTGTGTTCCTGGGCATAGTTGGCCAAAGGAATGCGGCAGGAAGGAACTTTCAAACAGGGGGAAAGTTCCCTCTTAGCCCAGATGGAACCCAATTCCTGGGTTGATCGAGGAAAGGGTCGGTTTTTCCAACCTATAGGAAGGGCAGTCACTTCCAATTCAGGAATTGGACCTAGCACTTCAAGTCCCACCAGTTTCCAAGAGCTTTCGGTGACCACCGGGCCTTTGATGGATAAAAACTCCAAAAAATTTAGGGAGCTCATAGAGCAAGCATAGATCATGGGGGTGCCGTTGATGTTCCAGCGACCAGGTCCCATTCCGAAGCCTAGAGGATCTCGTCCTGGAAGATTTTCGATCAATCGGAAGTAGCGCATCAGCTCACATTCCCCCAAGAAAGTGACTCCAATGCTTGGTCTACTTGGGCAATCTGGTATGGATTCTTGAGTAAGTCTATGGGTTTTTGCTGTCCTAGGGCTTCATTTGGGAGCTGCAGCCATTCGGAAAGCAGCTCCTCCGAGCCAAATATCCGGATGCCTTTGGCTAGCACTAGGTCAATCTCAAGGAGGCTTTTGGAAATCCCTTTACTGAGCTTGCGGTCCTCCTTTTTCCAACGGAATAGCGTACTGGGATCCACCTCGAGGAGCTCAGCGATCTCCGCAGAATTAAAATCCAAGTAGTCAAAAATCAGGCTAGTCTCGTGAAAATCCAAGGTAGCTTCGCCGTAATTCGCTTGGCTTTCAGCGACGATTGCGGGGGTCTCAGTAAAAAAGTGGTAGGCCTTGGGAGGGATCTCAATGCTCTCCGTCCGTTGCTCATCCCATCGAATTTTCCAAACTGCAGCCATGTTTTATCTTAATTTTCAGGAAGTTACAAAGAATATCTTATTTGCAATAGTCTTTACTCCTTTTTGCAATAATTATTTCTTTAAGATATCCTGAACGATGGCTGCTGCATGGGAAATGCTGTTTTCGATAAAAAATTCTCGGGTATTGAGTCCCCCACAGACTACTCCCGCCAAATACACGCCCGGTACATTCGACTCTTGGTTCGTCTGATCGTAGCAGGGTTGGCGTTTCTCATCCAAACTGAGTTGGACTCCGAGCTGGCCCAACAGACCAAAGTTGGGCCGATACCCAGTCAGCGCGAGTACCCAGTCGTTGGGTAGGCAGATTTCTCCTTCTGGGGTCGTTAGGCGGACCTCATTTGGGAGGATTTCAACGACTTTGGAGTTTTTGATTGCTCGGATAGAACCTTCCTTGATGCGGTTTAAGATATCAGGGCGTACCCAATACTTCACATTCTCGTCCACTTCATCCCCGAGCAGTGCCATGCTCACTTGGGCGCCTTTTCGCCAGCATTCCAGGGCTGCATCTACTGCCGAATTGGCTCCTCCGATCACCAGTACTTTTTGACCTACAAAAGGCCAAGGTTCCTTGTAATAGTGCAGGACTTTGGGCAGTTCCTCACCTGGAACATGCATCAAGTTGGGCAGGTCATAAAAGCCCGTTGCCAAGACAATTTTTCGGCTCGAATAGGATTCTTTAGAGGTTTGAACGAAGAAAAGGTCTCCCTCTTTTTTTAGGGTGTCGACCGCTTCGTACAGGTTTACCTGAAGTTGAAAAAGTTGGTAAATCCTTCGGTAATAGTCCAATGCTTCCGTACGGGTGGGCTTTGCTCCTGCAGTCATGAAGGGAATGCCTGCAAGTTCCAAGCGCTCTGCCGTGGAAAAAAAGGTCATGTTGACCGGATAGTTGTAAATAGAGTTGCAGAGGGCACCTTTTTCGAGAATGAGGTAGTTCAGACCCGCTTTCTTGGCTTCAATGCCACAGGCGAGACCGATGGGTCCAGCTCCAAGAATCAACAGGTCGTAGTGGGAATCAGCGAGTGGGTGGTCCATGGTTGGATTTTGGAGTTGTTTCTCAAATTTAATTCAAAACCCATCAAAATGGGTGTTGATTTTTGGTAAAGCTACAAAAAATGAACCCTCGGGATTTTTAAGTTTCTTTCCCTATTTTTCAGCATTACTTGAAGCCCATGAACCCAACCCTGATTGTACTTACTGGCGCTGCCTCTGGCATAGGTAAGCAGCTAGTGCACACATTTTTGGAGCGCAAAATCCCGTTAATTCTTGTGGATCTGAATGCAGAAAAACTTGAAAATCTTGCCCAAGGCAGTGAAGTGGTTGCATGGGTCGATGGGGATGTGGCTCAGGAGGCCACCTGGTATCGGGTAGTGGAAGCCGCCAAGAAGTTGGGGTTACCAATTTCCCATTTGATCAATTGTGCGGGCGTGATTCGACCAGGATTTGTGGAGGATTACGCGTTGGGAGATATTGATTTCCACTTGAATTGCAATGCCAAGGGGAGCATTTTGGGAACCACGGTTGTGGCTAGGGTGATGAAGGAACAAGGTTTTGGGCACATTTTGAATATTTCTTCCTTGGCAGGATTGGCGCCCGTGTCTGGATTGAGTTTGTATGCAGCTTCCAAATTTGCAGTGCGGGGATTTTCCTTATCCGTAGCAGCGGAGTTGAAGCGCTATGGGGTGTTGGTGAGCGTGATTTGTCCCGATCTGGTAAATACCCCGATGTTGGATCTTCAATTGGGGTATCCCGAGGAAGCCAAGTTGACCTTCAGTGGCCCCAAAAAAGTGCTGGAACCAAAGGAAGTAGTGGAGGTGATTCTGGGAGTGATGGAGCGTCCACAGGTGTTGGTGTGTATCCCGGAGTCGCGTGGGTTACTGGCAAAAATTGCCGGAATCTGGCCTGGACTTGGTGAACTTTTTAGAAAATCTCTGGAGAAAAAAGGAGAAAAGGCGATTCAAAACCGATCTAAAGCAGGATTGTAGTCGAATTTAAGTTTAAGTACGAAAATAATCGTACTATTTTTTGATAATACGAAATCCTTCGTATAACTTTGGTACGAAATAAATCGTACTTAAATCATGACCAAGCCTACCGAGTCCGAATTAGAAATCTTGTCGATTCTTTGGGAGTTAAAAGATGCCAGTGTGCGACAGATCCATGAGCGCTTAGCAGAAACCAAGGAAACAGGCTATACCACCACCCTAAAAATGATGCAGCTTATGCATGCGAAGGGAATGCTGCTTCGAGACGAAGAAAACCGTACGCATCGCTATCGGCCGGTGGTTCAGCAGGGAGAAACCCAAAAATCCTTGGTTAAAAACCTCCTTTCCATCGCTTTTGGAGGCTCTTCCACTTCTTTGGCCATGCAGGCCTTGGGCCAAGAGAAGCCTTCCAAAGAAGAGTTAAAAGAAATTAGAGCCTTTTTGGATCAACTTGAAAAAGAAAACCGATGACTCCTATGACCGATTGGATTTCCGATAAATTGCTCCATGCATTGGGTTGGACTCTGGTTCATTCCATTTGGCAATTGCTGGTTATAGCTGGGGCATTGTGGCTGGTCTTGAAAGTGTCGCGAAAAGCATCGCCTGCGCTCTCCTATGGAATGGCTGTGGGAGCCCTTATGCTCTCTTTCTTAGCTACGCTGGCCACCTTTTTATACCTCTGGACCAGACCAGTAGAAATGCCTTTACTTACCTCAGGGGAGCTTATTTTGCCTGTAGATCTGGTGAATTCAAACCCTTCTTTTGATTGGGAGGTGTGGCTTACACAAGGGATATTCTGGACCGAGCAAAATCTTTCCTTAGTGGTTAATTTCTGGTTTTTTGGAGCGATTTTATTCCTTTTTCGCTTAATCAGTCAATTTGCAGAGATCCGAAATTTGAGAAAAACCTCTCTGCCCTTCGAAAATTTAGAGGTTCAAACTCGCACAGATCGATTGATAGCAACCCTAGGGATACCTAGAAAAATTGAAATTCGTACCACGGGAAGGGCGCATTCCCCCGTCACTTTTGGGGTCATGACTCCGGTCATTCTCTTGCCTGCCGCGTTGATTTTTCAGCTTTCGCCAGCGCATTTGGAAGCGGTGATTGCACACGAGCTCGCACATGTGAAGCGAAATGATTACCTCAGCAACTTGCTGCTTTCAACCTTGGAAGTTTTGTTTTTCTTTCATCCTTGTTACTGGTGGATGAGCCAGACGGTGAAGGAACTTCGAGAAAATGCGGCCGATGAACTGGCCCTAAAAGCGGGAATTTCTTCTACAGATTTGGCGAATGCCTTGGCAGAAGTGCTCCAATTTGCAAGTCAACCTCCACCTGAACTTTCACTTGCCGCAGGCAAAAAAAGAAATCCAACCTTGCTTCGCATCAAGCGCATGCTGGGTTATCCAACTGAAAACTATCCACAAACCCCACTAATTTCTATCCCTATGGTACTTACCTTATTTCTTTGCGCTGGCCTGGTGGCGAGCGCACCTCAGGATCCTGCCTCCATGAAGGCTTCTTTTAAGCAAAATCCGGAACGCTCCGATTTAGTGTATCTTCAAGATACTACCCGCAACACTGGGAATGATTCCTCAAGGACCACGCTAATTCAATCCAGCCAGGAGATGGACTTCACCTTGACCCTAGATGATGGGAAAACCTACCTGATCAAAGGCGGCAAATTGATTCATGCAGGAGACACCGTTCTATTGA
>JBEDEY010000016.1:0-2717 GCA_041175425.1 Bacteroidota bacterium
TCTCAACCCAATCATCCAATATGGTGTGGAGGATTTTTGCAAAAAATGCAAGGAGTTGGGGATTGATGGATTGATCCTTCCGGATCTGCCCATGAGCCATTACTTGGAAGAATACAAAGAGTTGTTTGAGCGCTATGGCCTATTTAATATTTTCTTGATTTCACCGCAAACCTCTGAAAAGCGAATTCGCGAAGTGGACGAGCATTCCAATGGGTTTATTTACATGGTTTCTTCCCATGCCATCACAGGTGCCAAGGCGGAAATTTCATCGGAGCAAGAGCAGTATTTTGAGCGGGTAGCAGCGATGAATCTTTCGAATCCGCGTCTCATCGGCTTTGGGATTTCGGATTCGGCTACTTTCCAGCTCGCATCGCGCTACAGTCAAGGAGCGATCATTGGATCGGCATTTATCAAGAGTATTAAAAATTCCAATGATTTGGATGGAGACATCAATGCCTTCATTCAAGGAGTTATAGGCTAATGCTTTTCTAAGCGAGCGCTTGGGCTTGAAATTGGCTTGTGCCAACTGAAATCCCTGCGTAACTTGGTTTCCGAGAGTTGAAATTACTTCTGAATTTTTGCAACAGCTAAGTGGTTTTCTGAGTTGAAAACAATGGAAAGTGTTGCGACTGAATTAAGTGCCAACAATGCTAGATTAGCGTAGATTACCCAGATTACCCGAGAATTAAACCCAAATACAATGATTGAAAAACCCAAAGAGTGGGTCTTTTCTGACCCGAGATTAAAAGACATGCGTCAGGATTATGCTGCCTATACGGAAGAGGATTTCAAGGTTTGGAAAATTCTTTTCGAGCGGCAGGTTCCTCAGCTTCCCAAAGCGGCTTCAAAGGCCTATTTGGAAGGCATGAAAGCGGTAAATTTTACTTCAGACCGTATTGCAAATTTTGAGGAGCTAAATGAGGTCCTCCGCCAGACCACAGGATGGCAAGTACAAGTGGTGCCAGGATTGATTGACGACGACTTGTTTTTCGGTTTATTGAGCAATAAGCGTTTTCCGTCTTCTACTTGGCTTCGAAAAATGGAGCAGCTGGATTATTTGGAGGAGCCAGACATGTTTCACGATGCCTTTGCACACCTTCCACTTCTGGTCAATCAACCCTATGTTGATTTTCTAGAAAGGCTGAGTGCGATGGCTTCAAAGCACATTCAGAATCCCTGGGCTATCCAATTGCTGAGCCGAATTTATTGGTTCACCATCGAATTTGGATTGATTCGTGAGGAAGGTGAGCTCCGCGTGTATGGAGCTGGAATTCTGAGTTCGGCCGGGGAGACAACCTACTCGCTCTCGGATGAGCCAAGTCACTTTCCGTACGATGTGCGTCAGATCATGATGACCTCCTACTGGAAGGACCACTTCCAAGACAAGTACTGGGTGATTGATAGTTTCGAGCAACTTTTTGAGTCCTTGCCAGAAATAGAGCAAGTGCTTGAAGAGCTGCTTGCAACAGAAAATAAAAATTAAACTTAACTAGGCAGGTTTGGGAACAAACTGGACTGTAGTCCAATTTGCTCCCACTTGCAAAAAGTCCATGAAAGTAGCGTTAATCAAGTACAATGCAGGCAATGTCCAATCCGTGTGCTATGCGCTGGAACGGCTCGGGGTGGAGGCTGAACTTACAGATGATCCTGAAAAAATCTCCTCGGCAGACCGGGTGATTTTTCCGGGTCAAGGTGAAGCCAGTTCTGCGATGGCCTACTTGAAGGAGCGAAATTTGGACCAAGTGATTCGAGACGTAAAGCAACCCTTTTTGGGAGTTTGCTTGGGTTTGCAGCTGCTCTGCACCCATTCGGAAGAAAACAACACCCCTTGTTTGGGCATCTTTCCTCAGCTCGTCAAACGCTTTATTCCAAGTGCGGAGGGTCAAGAAAAAGTACCTCATGTGGGTTGGAATTCGATCGAGAACTTAGTGGACAATCCCTTACTCAAGGATCTGCCCGACGCTAGGCACCTGTACTATGTGCACAGTTACTATGCGACTCTAGGAGAAGGCACCCTTGCCACTACTCACTACATTCAAGACTTTACAGCTATTCTCCATCAAGCCAACTATTGGGCGATTCAAGCCCACCCGGAGAAAAGCAGTACTTTAGGGGAAAAGCTATTAGAGAATTTTCTAGCACTGCCTTCTACTTAATTAAGATTCCACGAAGGGATTTAAGGTTGCAGAACCTTTCCTAAGCCAAAAAACCATGCATGTAATTCCTGCTATTGATTTGATCGGAGGTAAATGTGTTCGCCTCAGCCAAGGCGACTACCAGCGGAAGACCGAATACCACGATGATCCTTTGGAGATGGCCAAACGCTTTGAAGGGGCAGGATTGAAGCGACTCCATCTGGTGGATTTAGATGGTGCCAAAGCCAAAAAAATTGTAAATGGAGCCGTGTTGCAGCGTATTTGTTCCGGTACTCGTTTAGCAGTGGATTTTGGCGGTGGCATTCAATCGCAGGAAGAAATCGAAAAGGCCTTCACGCTTGGCGCTACGCAAGTTACTGGCGGAAGTATTGCCGTGAAAAATCCAAGTTTGTTTGAAACTTGGCTAGAAGTATTTGGCTCTGGAAAAATCATCCTGGGTGCCGATGCCAAGGATAAAAAAATTGCCGTGGGAGGTTGGGAAGAAACTACCGTGCTGGAGTTAATTCCCTTTATTAAAGGATATTACAACAAAGGGATTCGCCAAGTCATCTGTACAGATGT
>JBEDEY010000017.1:0-3907 GCA_041175425.1 Bacteroidota bacterium
AAATGCCCAAAAGGAGTCCAGTACCTAACAAAGCATTCCGTAGAATATGCGTGTTTGACATAATTAGAAGCGTTAAAAAAAGCATCCCGATTGCTCAGGATGCTTTTTAATTAGCGAATTAAGTTCACTTATTTTTTGATGTTCTGAAATAAGTCGATAGGAGTGGCTTTTACCTTGTCCTCGAATGCTTTCCAGTCTCCTTTGATGAAGGCCTCTACCTTTGCAATAGCTTCAGCAGCAGACTCCTTGGCATGCGTAAGCAAGCGGTCCTCTGTGGCTCCCGGTGCAGTATAGCTTGAATTGGCATAGCTTCTTGGATCAAACAAACGACTCATCGTGGTCGGGAACAGGTTTCTAACGATTCCTTGTCCTTCTACTTTAGGTCCAGTAAATGCTTCACGTGCGGCATCTAGCTTCTTTTTGATGTCCTTAGCGGCAGTTTCAAGGGCTTTCGCATCATCGGTCTTCACATCCTTAATGAGTGAATTCACCTTATCGATTACCTTCTGTGCTTCGTCCAACTTCTTGGTTGTAGCAGTCACCTCAGATGAAAGTGCTTCAACTTTTTTCAAGAAAGCATCTTTGGCTTGTAGGTCCGTAAGAACAGGCTTGATGCGTGGGTCTGCATGTACCGTGATGGAAGTTTCAGAAGACTCTCCTCCATATTCCATCACCACTTTGTAGGTTCCAGGAATCGCATCTCCACCGCTTGGCTCAAAGAATCCTCGGCTTCTACCTCCGCCACCTTGACCACCGCCCCAGCCGCCAGTCATTTCAGCAGAAGATTTGCGGTCTAGGTTCCATACAATTCGGTTCACTCCTTTAGTAGGTAGTGTCTTCAAAGTTCTGATTTGCTCTCCAGAAGCATTGTAGATTTTAACTGTAAGAGAATCTAATTTTTCTTTTTCATCCTGGATCAAGTAGCTCAATCGTCCACCAAATACGCGGTTTTCACCTGCATATTTTGCGTTAGCCATGAAGCGTTCGCCATGAGGCTGCTGGATTTCAGCTTGGTAAGCGTCTGGCGCAGCGAATGCAGTGATTTTACCTGCAGGTGCTCTGCCTGCATTTTTTGCAAATGCACGAAGTGGACGGATGTCGTCTAGTACGTAGATCGCACGTCCAAATGTACCAATTACCAAATCTGCTTCGCGCTCCTGGATGGTCATGTCGTAGGTTGACACTGCCTTAGGATAGCCATGCTCCCACTTGTTCCAAGTTTTAGCTTTGTCAAAAGAAACGTAGAGTCCAAACTCAGTGCCCAAGAAAACTAGGTTAGGCTCAGTTGGGTCTTGCTTGATGGAAAGGGCAAAGCCCCAAACCTTGGAATCATCTGCGATTCGAGTGAAAGTTTTTCCATAATCCGCACTATGGTACGCATAGGCAGTAAAGTCATTGTTTCGGTAGTTGTTGGCTACTACCCAAACTTCTCCTGCATTGAACGTAGATGCTTGTACTTGTGGGATCCAAGAAGCTTTTGGTAGGCCCGTCAACTTGGACGCTACGTTGGTCCAGGTCTTGCCACCGTCTTGGGTCACTTGTAGGTTGCCATCATCTGTACCTACCCAGATGACATTCTTGTCTACTGGAGAAGGAGCAATCGCAATGATGGTCGTATGGTTTTCAGCACCAGTGATGTCAAAAGTCAAACCACCAGTTTTTTGTTGACGCTGCTTGGTGGAATCGTTGGTGGTCAAATCTGGAGAAATGATTTCCCAGGTTTCACCGGAATCTTTGGACTTGTGCAAAAACTGAGAAGCATAATACACGGTATTTGCATCATGAGGATCCTGTGCAATTGCTGCATTCCAGTTGTATCTTAAGAAGACATCCTTGTCTGGGTGCGTAGGACGGATGGTACGGTTGTGACCAGTAAGCTTGTCAAATCGGCTCACATTTCCTCCTTGAGACATGGTGTATCCATATCTGGAATTGGCAGGGTGGGATACTACATCAAAGCCATCTCCAAAGGAAACTTCTTGCCAGTAGGTATTTCGGATCCCATCGCCTCTCCATAGGTAGGCAGGTCCTGTCCAAGATCCATTGTCTTGCATACCGCCATAGACATTGTAAGGCACTTCATTATCTACATTGATGTGGTAAAACTGACCTACAGTAATTCCTTCTGCGAAAAACCAGGTTTTACCCATGTCTCTAGACACATTCAATCCTCCGTCGTTGCCATTGATCAGCAAAGAAGGATCGTTGGGGTTGATGTACCAAGCATGGTGATCTGGGTGTACACCAGAGTAGGAAAGCAATTCTCTGAAGCTTTTTCCTCCATCTTCAGTAATACCTACACGAGAATACAAGGTGTAGAGTCTGTTTTCGTTTTTAGGATCTGCATGGATTTCGAAGTAATAGAATGGTCGATCTCCAATTTCAGCTTTGTCGTTAACCATGCTGAACTTTCCACCCCCATCTTCAGACACATACAATGCATTTTTGGAGGATTCGATCAATGCATAAACTTTGCTGCTATTCGCTTTGGAGATGGCCAATCCCATTCTACCTAGGTTGCCCTTAGGTAGTCCGTTTTCTTCTGCGGAAAGTTTTTTCCAATTGTCTCCACCGTCTTGAGTTACATAAAGACCAGAGCTAGCTCCTCCAGACTCAAAAAACCAAGGATAGCGTCTGTGCTCCCACATGTTGACAAAGATTTTGTTTGGGTTATTGGGATCCATGATCATTTCTCCAACTCCAGTCTTGTTGTCTACATAAAGGATTTTTTTCCAGGTTTTGCCACCGTCGGTAGTCTTGTACACGCCACGATCTTCTTGGGTTCCCCAAGGTGAGCCGATAGCACCTACAAAAACAGTATTCGGGTCGTCAGGATGAACGATGATTCGGTGGATGGCGCGGGTTTTTTCAAGACCCATCAATTGCCAGGTCTTGCCTGCATCCATGGATCGGTATACCCCATAGCCCATGTTCAGGGAGTTTCTTGGATTGCCTTCTCCTGTACCTACCCAAATGATGTTCGGGTTTTTCTGATAAATGGAAATGGCACCTATAGAATGCACCTTTTCATTATCAAAAATTGGTTCCCAGGTAATACCTCCAGAAGTAGACTTCCAAAGTCCGCCAGAGGCAGAGCCGGCATACATGGTAGTAGGATCATCGTGCACTGCATCGATGGCTGTAATTCTACCGCTCATCGCACCGGGACCGATGCTTCGAGCTTTCATGGATTTAAAAACGTCCATGTTGACCTGCTGTGCTTGCACGCTTAGCTGCAGCATCGCCAGGAAAATTAAAAGAACTAATTTTTTCATGTGACTAAAGGTGTGTTTCAATTTTTTCAAATTAAACCAATTTTACTGATTTTCAAGGCTGAATTTACTTCAAAGGGAGGTATTGTTTTAAAAGCAGGACTATTTTTTTATGCATGGTTTGGGGAAGGCTCGCATTTTGATTTTCTTTAAGAAAAAATAAAAAATGGCAAAATATAGATTTAGGTCCTTGCTAGGACTTTTCTTTTTTATGGCAATTAGCCTTGGCTATGCTCAGAATGGGCGTTTTCAACAAGCTGTTGCCTACAAGATGGAGGTAGACATGGATGTGGTGACCAACCAGTATACAGGTGTACAGTCACTTTCCTATACCAATAATTCCCCGGATACTTTGACGCGGGTTTTTTACCATTTGTATTACAATGCCTTCCAACCGGGAAGTATGATGGATGTGCGCTCCAGAACAATCGCAGATCCTGATCAGCGGGTGAAAGATCGAATTTCCAAATTGACTCCTGAAGAAATCGGATACCTCCATGCCACTAAGCTGACCATGAACGGCAAGCCAGTACGCTTCACAGAGGTGGGGACTGTATTAGAGGTGGATTTGGATCAACCCATCCTGCCCAATTCCACCGTGAAGTTTGAAATGGCCTTTGAAGGACAGGTTCCGC
>JBEDEY010000018.1:0-7770 GCA_041175425.1 Bacteroidota bacterium
GATTAATTCTAAAAAGAATACAAACAAATGATATCCTATTGTCGATCAGCTAAAAAAAGTCACATAACTAGAATAAAAATTGACTCAATTTAGAAAGAAATACATAAAAAATGAGCCGCAAAAAGTATCCTTAATTTTTGAAAAGCACTCGAAACTCCTTGTCTACCGAAATAGTTTTTGAATTTTTAAATTATTAAAACTTAAAATTGCAATAAGGCCTTTTTATTATACAAAGTTGATGTAAGAAAAACACAAACTCATAGCATAGTTAACGAGTAGGGTCCAAGTAATTATTGCTTGTTTTTGAATTCTAATTTTTAGGAATAGCTGTTTAGCAGGAACCTAAATAAAGGTAGAACTTCGGATAAAAAATTTAGGCTGAACTCTAAGCCCTCAGGGGTTCAAGATTATCCGCCACCAACAACCTTTTTTCAGAATCAGAAGATCAAAACGCGAATAGCCATCTGATTTCTTTAAGTTTTTCCGGAAGGGGAAGCAATTTCTTTTCCTGAAAAATTACAAGGCAGTTTTTAAGGGCTATTGATGAAATTTTTCTACCTTTATACCCCATAAGAATTCAACTTATTTCAACCCCTCCACCGCTTCTTATGGCCTCACAAACAAAATACATTTTTATCACCGGAGGAGTTACTTCTTCCTTAGGGAAAGGCATCATCGCCGCTTCATTGGGCAAATTGCTTCAATCCAGAGGATTAAGTGTTACCATTCAAAAGTTTGATCCCTACCTGAATATTGATCCAGGAACCTTAAATCCCTACGAGCACGGCGAATGCTATGTGACCGAGGATGGGGCAGAGACTGACCTTGACTTGGGGCATTACGAACGATTTTTAAACGTAGAAACCTCCCAAAGCAATAACATCACCACAGGCAGGATCTACAATAATGTCATTACCAAAGAGCGTAAAGGGGAGTTTCTTGGCAAAACAGTTCAGGTAATTCCACACATTACAGACGAGATTAAAAGTAACTTCTACAAGCTTGGTCAAGATGGAAAGTACGATGTAGTCATCACTGAGATTGGCGGTTGCGTGGGAGATATCGAGTCTTTGCCCTTTATTGAAGCGGTTCGCCAAGCCCGATGGGATCTAGGCCCTGGGAATTTCCTAGTGGTGCACCTTACGCTTATTCCATTCCTGAAAGCAGCGAAGGAACTAAAAACCAAGCCCACCCAGCACTCCGTCAAGCAGCTTCTTGAGGCAGGTATTCAACCTGATATTTTAGTTTGCCGTACAGAGCACCCATTGCCTGCGGATGTCAAACGAAAGTTGGCCTTGTTTTGCAATGTGCAGTTGGACAGTGTCATCGAAGCCATGGATGCCGAATCCATCTACGATGTGCCGTTGCTGATGAAAAAAGAAAAACTGGACGAACGCGTGCTTTCCAAACTCAACTTGAAATCCAAATCCAAGTTGGATTTAAAAGAATGGAAAGGATTTTTAGGGCGGTTGAAAAATCCAACTGCAGAAGTAAACATCGGCCTGATCGGTAAATACGTATCCCTACCGGATGCTTACAAATCCATCATCGAATCATTTATTCATGCCAGCGCCGAAGCTGAATGCAAGGTCAACCTAGTACTACTATCCTCTGAGGAAATAAATAAAGAGAACTACAGCACCAAACTAAAATCCTTGGATGGCATTTTGGTTGCTCCGGGATTTGGAGAGCGAGGTTTTGAAGGTAAAATCACCACCGTGAAGTATGCCCGAGAAAACCAGATCCCTTTCTTCGGGATCTGCTTGGGAATGCAAGTTGCTGTGATCGAATTTGCTAGAAATGTACTCAAACTAGATCAAGCCAACTCCACCGAAATGGACCCAAGCACCCCTCATCCGGTCATTGCCTTGATGGAGGAACAAAAGAAAATTGACCAAATGGGAGGAACTATGCGTCTGGGTTCGTATGCTTGTGATCTTAAAAAAGGCAGCAAGTCCGCCTTGGCCTACGGGAAAACAAAAATTCAGGAGCGCCACAGACACCGTTATGAATTCAATAATGGATACCTCGAACAAGTCGAGTCACATGGCATGGTGGCAACAGGGAAAAACCCAAAAACGGGATTGGTAGAAATCATTGAACTTAAAAACCACCCTTGGTTTGTAGGGGTGCAATTTCATCCTGAGTACAAAAGCACAGTTTTGAAACCGCAACCTTTGTTTGTGGAATTTATTCAAGCTGCACTCAATAAAAAAAATAACAAATAACTGGAGCCTAAGCCCAGCCATTCTCAACTAACATGGATAAAAATCAAGCAACAGGTTTGATCCTTTTTGCAGCGGTCATTCTCACCTACTCGATATTTTTTGCGACTACTCCAGAAATTCCGCCTGTAGAAACTACCACATCTGCCGATTCGACCACCAAAACGGCAGTGGTAGCATCAGCAGCCTTGCCTACTGCAGGGCTTCCTGACAGCTTACTCGACTTAGAGCGTCAACGCAAATTTGGTGACCTTGCCCCCTTCACAGTCGGTGAAGAAGCTGACCTCGTACTGGAAAATGACGTAGTCAAAATCACTCTTTCCAACAAAGGTGGAAGCATCAAAGAGGTGCTATTGAAAAAATATACCAGCTGGAAAAACGAACCACTATACCTACTGGATAGTGCTCAAACTAGCCTAAACTACTCACTTGACACCCGTTTAGGATCTGTAAACTTGAATGACTTGTATTTTGTGCCAGCATTGAGTTCAGCCGAAGTTGAAGGTGTAAAACAGCAAACAGTAACTTTTACGGCAAGCAGCCCAGCAGGGCAGTTAATTCAAAAATACACGCTCAAAGAAGGGGGATATACCCTAGAAAAGAACTTTGAAATTCAAGGACTCCAAGGAATCGTAACCGCAAAAGCAGTCCGAATAGACTGGAAAGATGAAATCAAATCCCAGGAAAAAGACCTTGCGGAATCCAGAAGAAAAACCCAAGTAAATTATTACTTGGCTGAAGGCAGTTATGAAAATCTAGGCCTTAGTGATGATCCTGAAGAAGCAAAGGTGGCTGAACCCGTTAAATGGATTGCCTTCTCCCAACGATTCTTTACTGCTGGGATTATTGCAGACTCTGTATTTCAAGAAGTAAACCTGAGCCAAAGTACACCTGCTGACTCCTCCTTAGTTCGTTCAATGAGCGCAAGCCTTTCCCTCCCTATTTTAGAAGGTCAGGCAAACCTCAGCTATTATTTTGGTCCGGATCAATACAAAAGCCTAAAAGCCATCACCCCTGGATTTGAGGAAAATGTGGACATGGGCTACTTCTTTGTGAGCTGGGTAAACAAATACATTGTCGTACACCTCTTCGAATTCCTAGAAAAGTACTTCGATAGCTATGGGATAATCATTATCCTGATCGTACTTCTCATCAAATTAGTATTGTCACCGCTAACTTATAAGTCCTACATCGGGATGGCGAAAATGCGCGTAATCAAGCCGGAAATCGATGAACTAAAAGAGAAATACGGAGACGACGCAACCAAAATGCAGCAGGAACAAATGAAGCTCTTCTCCCAATTGGGGGTAAGCCCTCTGTCTGGCTGCCTTCCATTATTGTTGCAGATGCCGTTCTTGTTTGCCATGTTCTTCTTTTTCCCAAATGCCATCGAACTCAGACAGGAGTCCTTCTGGTGGGCAGAAGATCTTTCCACTTACGATGAATTTATCAAGCTCCCATTCACCATTCCTTTCTATGGAGCGCACGTGAGTTTGTTTACCCTATTGATGACGATTTCTCAAGTGCTTTACGCACATTTCAACAACCAGTTGACTACTGCCACTGGCCCAATGAAGAATCTAGGCTACATCATGCCCGTCATGTTTATGTTTGTTTTGAACTCCTACCCAGCTGGTCTTAGCTTCTACTATTTTGTATCTAACATTTTCACTTTCGGGCAGCAAGCCTTGATCAAACTATTTGTTGACGATGCTAAAATCCGTCAAAAGGTAGAGGAAAATAAAGTGAAGAACGTAGATAAAAAGAAATCGAAATTCCAACAGCGACTAGAAGATGCCATGAAGGCGGCAGATGCTAATAAGAAAAAATAAGTAACGGGGGCCTCAGAAGCCCCCGCTTTTTTTGCTCCTTGTAGGGAATGCATCTTCGAGCAGCTGCATAGATTCTACTGGATTAGTTTTGGCTTGCCCGATTTGTTGCTTTCTGCAAAAAAATATAGACTAAAATTAAAAGCAGGTCGTTGCAAACTAGAAACTGACTGCTATTGATAGGAATCAGTAATCCTAGTTTAGGCGGATTCACTTAAAGTTGTGGACAATGTACTTGATTTATTAAGGAAAGTCATTTCAAAAAAAGAGGGTTCCTGCCAAAAATGGACCTGAATTTGCTTAATATTGATTTCTAAATTCTGGTAACAAACACCATGGGAAAAATTATTGCCGTTGCGAACCAAAAAGGTGGGGTTGGAAAAACTACCACAGCAATGAATTTGGCCGCAAGTCTCGCTGTTTTGGAATTCAAAACCTTAGTTATTGATGCCGATCCCCAAGCAAATACCACCTCTGGGCTTGGGCATGATCCCAAATCAGTGGAGGCAAGTATCTACGAGTGCATGGTAGATGGGGTTGACATCCATTCAATCATTGTGCCCACTAGTTTAGAGCATCTCTCTCTTGTTCCTTCGCACATTGATTTGGTGGGAGCTGAAGTGGAGATGATCAACATGGACAACCGCGAAGAAAAGATGAAGGAAGTGATCTCGAGCTTGAAAGATCAGTACGACTTCATCATCATCGACTGCTCACCATCCCTTGGTTTGATCACGATCAATGCCTTGACAGCCGCAAACTCAGTAATCATCCCTGTTCAATGCGAATACTTTGCATTGGAAGGATTAGGAAAGCTGCTAAATACCATCAAGATTATCCAAACAAGACTGAATCCAGACCTTGGAATAGAAGGAATCTTGCTCACCATGTACGATGTCCGTCTTCGACTCTCCAACCAGGTGGTCGAAGAGGTTCGTCTCCACTTTAAAAATATGGTTTTCGATACCATCATCCCTCGAAATGTCCGCCTCTCCGAATCCCCAAGCTTTGGACTTCCGGCCATTTCTTTTGATGCCGATGGAAAAGGCGCTATTGCCTACCTCAATTTGGCCGGGGAGATTGTGCAGCGAAATGGACTTCAAAAAGCAACGAATTGATCATGTCAGATTCAAAATCCCCACGGAAAAACGCATTAGGAAGAGGCTTAGGCGCTCTTTTGGAAGATAGTCCAGCCAAAGGCAAGGCACAAGAAATCCTACCTGAAATTCAAAAAACAGGGATCTTTGAAATTCCATTAACCGAAATCCAAGTCAATCCTTACCAGCCAAGAATACACTTCGATAAAGAAGCGTTGCAAGAATTGTCTGAGTCTATTCGAGTGCAAGGAATCATTCAACCCATCACCGTGCGCAAGCTGGCACCGAACGAATACCAGCTTATTTCAGGGGAACGAAGGTTTCAAGCATCAAAGCTCGCAGGACTGACGCAAGTTCCTGCCTATGTACGCCTAGCCAATGACCAGCAAATGTTGGAAATGGCACTTATTGAGAACATTCAGCGAGAAAATCTCAATGCGCTCGAAATAGCCCAATCCTACCAGAGATTACTGATTGAATGCAACCTAAAGCAAGAGGAACTTGGTGATCGTGTAGGAAAAAATAGAACCACTGTCAATAATTACCTCCGCTTACTGAAGCTTCCCCCAACTATCCAAGCAGCGATTCGAGACCAGCAATTGTCCATGGGACATGCCCGTGCGCTCATCAATATCGTGGATGTAGACCAGCAACTTGCGCTCTTCAAAAAAATTGTCGAGGAGGAACTAAGCGTGCGCAAAGTGGAAGCCTTAGTCAAAGGATTGAATGAAGGCAAACCAGAAAAAGCAAGCACTGCCGCAGGAATTAGCCCTGTTCGTAAGTATGAGCTGACAAAAATCCAACAGCAACTTGCCACACATTTTGGAACCAAAGTGGCATTAAAAGCCGACCAGAAAAACAAAGGGGAAATTAAAATCCCATTCACTTCTGCTTCAGATCTCAACAGAATTCTTGAAATCTTAGAAATCATTTAATTGTGTTTGCTTTTTCCTACCCTATTCCCACTTCCAAAACCCTGTTTTGGTCTGTATTGCTGGCTTTCTGCTGGCTAGGAATAGCCACAGGAACGGCCAATGGCCAATCAGATTCTATCGCCCGAAGCACAAATGAAAAGGTAAAAAAAGAGGAAGCACCTACCAGCTTACTCCCAAAGGACCCAAAAAAAGCAACCCTCCTCTCAGCCATCTTGCCGGGAGCGGGACAGGTTTACAACGGAAAATCCTGGAAGGTGCCGATCCTCTATGCAGGCATCCTCACAGACCTCTATTTTGTTCAATACAATCACAAGCGGTATGACCGCTTCAGAGAAGCACTTTTTGCACTAGACAAGGGTGAGCCTAACCCCTTCCCTTCCTTAAACCGGGCCGCATTGGTACGAAACGTGGACTATTGGAGACAAAATAGGGACCTAACCTTACTCTTGTTGCTCGGCATTTACGCCCTCAATTTGGTGGATGCAAATGTGGATGCGCACCTGTCTGGTTTTGACATCTCTGAAGATTTAACCCTAAAGGTAGCCCCCCAAATTGGCACACTTTCTGCGTCTACTTCCATGGGTTTTTCACTAACACTCCAATTCAAGTAATGAACATTGCACTGCTGGGCTACGGAAAAATGGGCAAGCTTATCGGTCAATTGGCTGAAGAAAGAGGGCATCATATCGTGGCTAAAATCGATCTTGAAAATCAAGCGTCACGCAATTCTTTAGATCCTAAAACCATCGATGTAGCTATTGAATTTAGTCAGCCAGAAGCAGCATTGGAAAATATTCGATGGGCCATTACTCATGGAATCCCTGTGCTTTCAGGAACTACCGGCTGGCTTGAACGCCTTTCAGAAATTGAAGCATTGACCCTGCAACACCAAGGAACTTTCTTTTACGCCTCCAACTTTAGTATTGGAGTTAACGTATTCTTTAAGGTAAATGAGCTCCTTGCCAAACTCATGAATGAAACCAGTGGCTACCAAGTGGCACTCGAAGAAACCCACCATACAGCTAAAAAAGATGCCCCTTCTGGCACTGCCATCACCTTGGCTGAAGGGATCCTCAAGCATTATGCCCAGTTAAAGGCTTGGAATTTGGTGGGAGAAAGTCCCAACAGCCCAAGTTCATTGCCAATTACTTCTAAACGAATCGATCCTGCACCTGGCACCCATCACATCCGCTATACTTCAGCGATTGATGATCTCGAAATCACCCACACCGCTCACAGCAGGCAAGGATTTGCTTTGGGAGCAATCCAAGTAGCCGAGTGGATTTTGGGCAAAAAAGGAGTACTTTCGATGGATGATTATTTATCATTTTAAGTTAATAGCTAACCAATGAGTAAAACTAAACCAAAAAAATCAGCCTTTCGCGAGTGGATTGACGCGCTAGTGTTCGCTGTAATTGCAGCCTCTTTAATTCGCTGGTTACTGCTAGAGCCTTTCACCATTCCTACGGCTTCGATGGAAAAAACCCTTCTAGTTGGGGATTTTCTTTTTGTAAGCAAATTGCATTACGGAACACGGATTCCAAAAACACCATTGCAAATCCCTCTCACGCATCAAAAAATTTGGGGCACCGAAATTCCTTCCTACACCGATTTGATTCAGCTGCCGTACATGCGTCTGCCAGGATTTGCTTCTGTAGAGCGTAATGATGTGGTGGTATTCAAT
>JBEDEY010000019.1:0-5028 GCA_041175425.1 Bacteroidota bacterium
TTGGTGCTTCTCACACTCGTCTACGTGGGTCATGGCCGCACCATGAATAATTACCTCAGGCCTAAGATCTGCCAAGGTCGCCTCGACCTCTTGCTCATTTTCAATATCCAAGGTTTGGTAGCTGTACCCCAACCCAGAAAGCCGACAAGGACCTCTACCAGTGGCAATCACGTCGAATTTTCCTTGTTGAACAAGCTGTTCTACCAACTTCTGACCGAGAAGTCCATTGGCTCCAGTGATCAGGATTTTGGGCTTATTGTTCGACGGGGTAGACATATCCGAATTCTTTTTCAATTTTTTTGCGAGACATTTTTTCTACCGTAACCTTCATCAGTACGGGTTCCAATGGAACTTCCCGGGCAGTTTTCTCAGCAGCAATTTTATCCACTACTTCTAGGCCTTGGATCACCTGGCCAAAAACCGTGTATTCAAAATCCAAGTGAGGCGTTCCCCCTACTTCGGCATATGCCTTCACTTGTGCAGGAGTATAATCCTTAGTGAGTTTCAAGGATAAGGTCTTGGCGATTTCATCTCGCTTGGAGAGGAGCAGCTGGGTCAAACTATCCATTTTTCCTTCTGCAAATAAGCGGCTGTAGTCCTCCTTCATCTGCGCCTGGCTCTCCAGTTGCATATACTGAAATACTGCTTTCTGCAAGGCAGGAAAATCAGTCGTCAATTCCAACTCCTCGTAGGTTCTCCCCTGTACAATGTAAAACTGGGATCCATTGCTCCGCTTTTGTGGATTGATATTATCTCCCTGTCGTGCCGCGGCAAGCATTCCCTTGATATGCACATGCTTTCGATTAATCTCTGCAGGTAGCGTTGGCCATTCTTGAGCAGGCAAACCTTCCTTTCCAAAGACATCTCCACCCTGAACCATGAAGCCTTGAATTACCCGATGAAATTGGGTAGAATCAAATCTCCCATCCTCTGCCAAGGATAAAAAATTGGATTTGTGCTCAGGCGCATCGTCAAATAGAATCGCCTTAATCTCTCCATGACGTGTGGAAATTGTAACCACATAATCCTTGTCTTTGCCACAAGCGGATAAGCTCAGTGTAAAAAGGAAAAAGAATAAAATCCGCATTTTCTTGTTCATATCAATGAGGGGACTGTTTGATTTGTTCTAAAATAGTTTTTCCTCCTGCCTGAAGGACTTGATTTGCCAAGGCTTCACCCAACTGCTCAGCATCTTTTGGAGAGCCTTTTACTTCCAACACGATGCGCTGCTGCCCATCCAAACTCACAATCCCTCCTTTGAGCTGCACCTGATTTTCTGCAAGTGTGGCCAAAGCAAAAACAGGAATGCTGCAACCTCCTTCCAATACCCTGAGGTAAGCTCGCTCAGCCAGCAAACAGGTCGCTGTCGTTATGTCATTGCAGGCGGAAATAATCGCTGCACGGAGCTTGGGATCTAGACTAGTGCATGCCTCAATGGCAATGGATCCTTGGCCTACAGCAGGAATAAATTGATTGATGTCTAAATGCTCCACCACTGAATTCGCATAGCCCATGCGGTAAACCCCGGCGTAAGCCAACAATAAGGCATCGCAAAGACCCTCTTCCATTTTTCGAATACGAGTTTGTAGGTTGCCTCGGACCTCTACGGTTTTCACCTGGGGGTAAAAATGCTTGAGTGTCGCTATTCTTCGGGTAGAAGAAGTACCCACTACCAAGTGGACATCGCTTAAGGAAATTCCTTTTTTCGAAGATAAAAGTACATCTTGGGCTTGTTCGCGAACCGAAAATGCAATCAGTTCCAAGCCTTCCCCCAACTTAGAGGGCATATCCTTTGCGGAATGTACGGCAATGTCAATCCTCCCATCTAACAACTGATCCTCTAGCTCTTGGGTAAATACCCCCTTGGAACCAATCTTTGAAATGGAAACATCCAACACCTGGTCTCCCTTGGTATCGATTGGGACAATTTCCGATTCCATTCCCGCCTGTTTAAGCAAGTCTGCCACATGATACGCTTGCCAAAGGGCAAGTTTGCTGGCACGCGTCCCAATTTTTACAATTCGATTACTCACTGCTTTTCACGCTTTAATGATTTCTTCACCACGCTATCCACTACAAATTTGATGATTTCTGCTGCAACATTTACGCCTGTAGCTCCTTCGATTCCTTCCAAGCCAGGAGAACTATTAACTTCCAAAATCAATGGTCCTCGCAAAGATTGAAGCATGTCCACTCCAGCCACATCCAGACCTAGGGCCTTGGCAGCGTTGAGGGCTGCTTGCTTTTCAGCACGGCTCAATTTGATAACGGTCGCTACACCTCCCCGATGGAGATTGGAGCGAAACTCTCCTTCCGCACCCTGACGCTTCATCGCTCCTACCACCTTCCCGTTCACAACGAAGGCGCGGATATCCGCTCCTTTTGCTTCTTTGATGTACTCCTGAACTATGATTCTAGCTTTCAATCCGTGAAATGCCTCAACGACTGACTGGGCTGCTTTCTTGGTCTCGGCCAAGACCACGCCTAAGCCCTGTGTTCCTTCTAGTAATTTGATGATCACGGGAGCTCCACTAACCTGTTCGATCAACTGCTTCTCTCCTCCCTTGGAAAAATTAGTAAAGGCCGTCTTGGGCATTCCCAAACCATTTTTGGAGAGGATTTGCAAGCTTCTCAACTTATCTCTGCTCCGAACAATCGCCTGAGAAGTCACTGCAGAAAATACTCCCATCAACTCAAATTGTCGTACCACGGCAGTCCCATAGAAAGTTACGGATGCCCCGATTCGAGGAATAATGGCATCCACACCCTCCAAACGATGCCCCTTGTAGATAATCGAAGGTCCTTCTTGCTCGATAATCAGGTCACAAAGACTGTGGTCTACCACCATGGCCTCATGACCTGCCTTCTCGATTTCTTCAATCAAGCGTTGGGTGGAGAATATCTTGGGGTTCCTGGAAAGGACAGCAATTTTCATTTCTTTTTGCGGTAGGGTTTACCTAGGTTGGTATTGGATACATCTACGAGAAATCTCCCTCGAAGAATTTTTCTGCCCAGCAGAATGGAATTTTTCATGCTAGACCGATCGGTGAGCGTAAACTCGGCACGAAAGGTTTCTCCAGCAAGCTGGAGCTTGGTTTCTATCAGGTAGCGGACCTCAACTTGTCCGAAGGAGTTTTTGACTTTCTTTTCTTTGTAGGATTCAAAAAAAAGGGTTTTGCCCGTAAACTTTTTGTGGGCAGGCATCAAGATTTTGAAATAAAGCAACTTTCTACCTTCAACCTCCTCAATCCGGATTTCCTCCGCATGCAAGCTACTTGTGTAGGCTCCTGTATCAATTTTGGCACCTACGAGATTTAAGCCCAGTTCAGGAAGTGTGATTTTTTCTTTTCGCCCAAGAACTTTCTTTTCCATCTCCCTAGTTTTTGGACATCATCAAGAGAATCTCCATCGACAAGTCAGTGAAAATCATTTTCGCATTCCCATTTCGTTCCAAATGGTAGTGCGCAGCATTAAAGGTCTGGTAGAGTTTCTCTGCATGCTCTTCCGTCAACATCTTTTTACTGATGTTGTTGATGAAGGTTCGATCCTCGTCGGTAGTTCGCAAGAGGTGATCCAAATCGAGATTTTTCAATAAAATCTCTCGAGTCACATTCAATCCTGCAAGCATCAGCGACTTTTGGGATTCTTTATCGGCTTTGTGAAAATCCTCCGAAAGAAGGAAAAGCTCTTTTAGATTTTTGGTGGCGCAAAGGCGAAACCAATCCCGGAGCTGACGAACAGTCTGGTCCTCCACTTGATCAATCAAGCGATAGGCTGCCCGAAGGTTACCGTCCGCCAACATGGCAATTTGTGCTGCTGCTTTGGAGTCACAAAGTTCCGAATCTACCAAGTGACTGCTTACTTCCTCATCGGTGAATGCACGAACGAGTATTTTTTGCGTTCGTGACAAAATGGTGGTGAGCAGTTGATCGGCTTGGGAGGTAACTAGCAAGAAAAGTGTTTTGGCAGGGGGCTCTTCGATAATCTTGAGCAAGGCATTCGCTGCCGAAGGGTGCAAATATTCAGGTGCCCAGATGAGCATGATTTTATAGCCACCCTCAAAGGACATCAAGGACAGCGTCTGAATCATCTTCCGAGCCGCTGCTTTGGTGATATTTAACTGCTTTTTTTCAAAGCCATTGAAGTAGATGAAGTCGTGGACATTGCCATAGGGCTGACCCAAAACAAACTTCCGCCAGTTGCCCAGCAGGTCGGACTTCTCATCCTTCCCGTCCTCATCTCCATCCTCTTCCTTGGAAGAGGCTACTACAGGAAAAGCAAAATTTAAATCAGGAAGAATCAATTTATTCATCCGCTGGCAAGAGCCGCAGGTACCACAGGAATCGGTCTCAGTTTTGGCCTCGCAATACAAGTAACTTGCCAAGGCCAATGCTAGGGTCAAATTGGCTGATCCCTCCGGTCCATGAAACAAAAGCGCATGGGCAAGGTGGTTCAGCTTAACCGCGTTAAGAAGCTTTTCTTTGGTTTCCGGAAGTCCGGGGATCGCTGCAAACTGCATAGTGCGGTGGGTCAGGAAGTTTTATCCCAAATTCTGTAGCTTTTGGTCAAATCAAAAACCTTATCGAGAATTTCTTTTTCAGCGCCCCCCCATTCTTTTCCTCTTCGGGCATACACAGCCGCTGCAGTTTCGTGAAACTTAGGTGGCGTAAAGGTAGAAAAGCCCGCTGCGCCGCCCCAGGCAAAGGAAGGGATAAAATTTCGAGGATAACCATCACCAAAGACGTTTGCGCCCACACCGATGACGGTCCCTGTATTGAACATGGTGTTGATGCCACACTTACTGTGGTCTCCCATCATCAGGCCGCAAAATTGAAGTCCAGTGTTGGTAAATCCTCCCTTGGTGTAATCCCAAAGTTTGACAACTGCATAGTTGTTTTTGAGGTTGGAGGTATTCGTATCTGCACCCAGGTTACACCATTCTCCAATCACCGAATTGCCCAAAAATCCATCGTGCCCTTTGTTGGAATAGCCCATAATCACCGAATTGGACACCTCTCCACCCACCTT
>JBEDEY010000020.1:0-7300 GCA_041175425.1 Bacteroidota bacterium
CACTTGGTCCTGGTTTCCTGTACAGGGATGGTCGCTCCGGGGGTAGAACTGGAGTTGATGCGGCGCCTCGAAATCTCGAGCTCAGTGCAGCGCTACTGCATTCATTTTATGGGTTGCTACGCGGCCTTTACGGGTCTCCGGCTTGCAGATCAGCTGGTAAAAGCCAATCCTGAATCCAGGGTGTTGGTAGTATCCATAGAACTATGCACACTGCATTTTCAAAAAGAATACAACGAGGACAACCTCCTGGCCAATTCCTTATTCGGGGATGGGGCAGCAGCAGCCTTGGTCATGCAGTCCGAGAAAGGCCTTCAGATCAAAAACTACCACAGTGAGGTTCTTTGGGAAGGGGAAAAGGACATGGCCTGGAAAATTGGAGATTTTGGATTTGAGATGCGACTCAGTCAGTACATTCCTTCTCTGCTCAACCAAGGCATTCGAAAACTTCGCGACCTGTTTGAGGCCAAGTTCAATTTTTCCCAAGTCCAGCATGTAGCCATACATCCAGGGGGCAAACAAATTTTAATCCAGGTGCAGGAGGCTTTTGGCTTGTCGCCAGAAGTAAATAAACATGCGCTGGAGGTGCTGCGTACCTGTGGCAACATGTCCTCGGCCAGTATCTTATTTGTCTTGGAGCGGATGCTGCAGGATTCGACCATTCAAGGCGATATTCTTGCCTTGGGCTTTGGACCCGGACTCACTTTGGAAACTACCCACTACGAAAAGCGATGAATCAGTTTGCACAGCGCTCCCGCGAAAAGGAAATCATGGACGACCTGGAATGTTCAGGTCCTGTCCTGGAGCAGACGCTTCGGGAACTGAAGACCATCAACCGTTGGCTGGGGGGCAATGGCGTCACGAATAGAGGCCTAAGTCAAGTCGTGCAGCGTTTTCCACAGGATCAGTACAGCTTGGTAGATCTGGGTTGTGGTGGCGGAGACATGATCGCGGTGATGCAGGCTTGGGCAGCGGAAAAACAAATTTCCATGCAGTTTATCGGGGCAGATGCCAATGCGAACACCATTGACCTGGCCAAGGAGAGGCAGCAGGCACTCTCAGGGGTTCACTGGCAAGTGGCCAATGTGTTTGATCCGGGATTTTTGGACGAACAAGTCGATATTGCCACCTGTACCCTTTTTACGCATCACTTTACGGATGAGGAACTGGTGCAGCTTTTCCAAGGATTAAAAAGAAAGGTGCGTTTGGCTATTGTCATCAACGACCTTCACCGACATCCCCTTGCCTACTACTCCATCAAATGGCTGACACGCTGGTTTAGCAAGTCGCCCATGGTGCAGCACGATGCGGCACTTTCTGTGTTGCGGAGCTTCAAACGAAGGGATTGGAACTCGATCTTTGCGCAAGTAGGTCTCGACCAAGTAGAAATTCACTGGCGCTGGGCCTTTCGCTGGCAGATCTGTGTGTATGTCTGAGCTAGCCAGCGTTTATCTTTATTTTTTGGGGGAAGGATCCGCTGGCTGAGGTTTATCCGTCTCCTTTTTCGAGGAAGGAGTTCGCACGCAGCCCAAGTTGTGATTTAGTGGGAGCTCTTGAGGAAGGACTCCAAATGATTCACTTAAATCCCATTCTACGGGTTCGGGTGCAGGAACGGTTTTAGGTTTAGACTTCATCATTGAATTGAGGTAAGGCTGCAGGTTGCCCACAAGGTGAATATAGAAAAATGCCCGCCAAATCCATCTAAAATAATCTGTTGACCTTAGGCCATTCCCTATATTTGTGAATGGGAAAGTTTCTGTATTCCAGTGAAGACTTGGGGAAAAAGCTTCAAGCACTGCGCGCAAAAGTAGTTCGACTAAGTCTCCTAAGGCTAATTGCTTTTTTGGGGCTAGGCGCTTTTTTCATTCTCTCCCTGACAGATGGCGGTTTTTGGATCTTCCTTTTGCTGGGGTTTTTAGTGCTCTTTGTATCCCTCATCAAACAATTCAACCACCACAAAGACCAAGAGCGGATCTACTTGGCCATTGAACAGCTCGAAAAAAGAAAGCAGTGGCGCCAAGACCGGCAGCTTGCCGACTTGGATGCAGGACTCGAATTTGCAGACAAGGCCCATCCTTTCTCTGGGGATCTAGATCTTTTTGGAACCCACTCCCTTTTTCAACTCCTCAACCACAGCCATTCACCTTCGGGCAAGAAAGCGCTTGCAGCGCTAATGGGATCTTCCTTTGACCCGGCCCTAGCCCAACAACGCCGCGAAGCAGTAGCCGAACTCCAAGAGAAACCCGCTTTCCTTCGTGCCATGGAGGCCATAGGGCTAGCCTTTGCTCAAGGGAAACAAACCTCTTGGAAGCTTTGGCTAGAGCAAGCGGAGCGGGCAAGCCTTCTCCACAAAGTGCTTGCCGTTCTTGGTCCTCTTGGCGGACTATGCATGCTCGTATTGATTGCCCAAGGGATCCTCCCTCAAGCTGTATTGGGGGCTTGGTTTCTGCTAGGTATCCTCCTGCTGGGACTTGTTTTTGGATCCCTCAAGAAGGCGGCCGAAGCCATTCCCGTGGCAGCCACCCTCCAGTCCCTGCGGTTGCGGGCAGAGGAGATCGAGGGCACTCCCTTTTCAGCAACCCTACTGAAGCAGGATCAAACTCGCTTGTTAGCAGAAGGAAAGCCCGCTTCCCAGCAGCTACAGGAGCTAGATACCTTGGGACTTTGGGTCCAAAACCGACTCAATCTTCTTTATTTGCCGATCAATCTCCTCTTTTGGACTGATTTCATCCTATTTGTATGGTTGGCCCAGTGGAAAAAAAAGGTGAGCAACTCTCTTATCCAGTTGCCCGAAACCCTCGAAGCTTGGGAAGTTTGGGTATCGCTAGGAAGTTTCGAGGTGGAGGTAGGCCATGCCGGAATCGCTGCCTTGAGTCAAGACCCAATCCTAGAAGCCGAACAGGTATTTCACCCGCTTCTGCTCCCCACAAAGGCCGTTGCCAATTCGATTTCCTTGAATGCGGACCGCAAGCTCGTGCTGCTCACCGGATCCAACATGAGTGGCAAGACGACCTTTATGCGCACGCTTGGGATCAATGCAGTTCTGGTCAACTTGGGACTTCGGCCCTTTGCGGAGCGCATGACCCTAGGATCGCTGCAACTATTTACGAGCATGCGAAATACCGACAACCTCGGGGAGAGCGTGAGTTCTTTTTATGCGGAGTTATTTCGAATTCGTACGCTGTTGCAGCGCTTGGAACAAGGGGAAGCGATCTTTTTTCTCCTGGATGAAATCTTAAAAGGCACCAATACCCAGGACCGAATTTCCGGTTCGGAAGCGCTCGTTGCCCAGCTACTACCTTCTCAGGGTCTCGGAATGATCAGTACCCACGACATTGAATTGGCAGCCTTGGGAGAGAAAGAAGCGCGCGTACAGAACTATTCCTTCCACTCTGAGATCCTGGATCAAGAGATTCTGTTTGACTACCGCTTGAAAGAAGGCGCCTGCCCGAGTTTCAATGCGCACAAACTGATGGAGTTGATGGGAATCAAGTTTGAGCGACCCGAATAGGATCAAATCCAAGTAGCATTTTGTCTGCATTAAGTTCCTAATTTGATTCTTTCCCCGCTTTCTAGAATTGGAGTGCTCCGATTTCAGGTTTAATCTGTTAATTTTGACTGATCTATGGAATCCACCCATCCAAATCCAATCTTAGGCGTTCTCGGCGGCGGTCAACTGGGCCGCATGCTAATTCAGTCCGCCATCAACTACAACCAAGACATTCACATCCTGGATCCCGATTCCAATGCTCCTTGCAAGGACATTGCCCAAAAGTTTGTGGTCGGATCATTGAAGGATTATGCGGCTGTTTATGCCTTTGGCAAAGACTGCGATGTGATCACTGTGGAGATCGAAGCGGTGAATACGGAAGCGCTACAGCAGCTTGCGGATGAGGGGAAGAAAGTATTCCCCCAGCCCAATTTGCTCGCTTTGATTCAAGACAAGCGCAAACAAAAGCAGTTTTACTTGGAGCAGGGGATTCCTACTGCCGAATTTATTCTCACCGAAAACAAGGCCGATGTCTTGGCCAACGCTTCCTTTTTACCTGCCGTCAACAAACTGGGCAAGGAAGGATACGACGGCAGAGGAGTGCAGGTGCTCCGTAGCGAAGCAGATCTAGACCTGGCTTTTGATGCCCCAGGGTTATTGGAAAAGCTGATTGACTTTGAAAAGGAAATTGCCGTGACCGTAGCACGCAACGAGCAGGGAGAGGTCATTGCCTATCCTGCTGTGGAATGCGCTTTTCACCCTACTGCCAACCTGGTCGAATTTCTTTTTGCGCCAGCAGCCATTTCCTCAGAAATTGAACAAAAGGCACAAGCCATCGCCAAGGATCTTATCTTGAAGTTGGACATGGTGGGCATCCTAGCGGTAGAACTTTTTGTAACTCGTACCGGCGAGGTGCTCGTGAATGAAATCGCCCCCCGTCCACACAATAGTGGGCACCATACCATCGAAGCCAATTTTACCTCGCAGTTTGAGCAGCACCTTCGTGCCGTGATGAACTGGCCTTTGGGCAATCCAGGCTTACGCTGCCCAGCTGCCATGATCAACTTACTCGGTGAACCAGGCCATGAAGGACCTGCAGTGGTGGAGGGATTGGCTGAGGCCCTATCCGAGTCGGGCGTTTACCTGCACCTCTATGGAAAAAAATACACCAAACCTTTCCGGAAGATGGGCCACGTGACCCTTTTGGGCGAGGATATTCAGGAAGTAAAAGCCAAAGCGCAACGAATCAAGGAACTCATCAAAATCAAATCGAAGCTATGAATCCACAGGTAGGAATAATCATGGGAAGTCAATCGGATCTTCCTGTCATGGCCGAAGCGGCCCAGTTTCTGGAAGACATGGGCATTGCCTTTGAACTCACCGTGGTGAGTGCACACCGTACTCCCAAGCGGATGATCGACTATGCTGAATCTGCTCGCGAGCGCGGCATCAAAGTAATCGTAGCAGGCGCTGGCGGAGCGGCTCATTTACCAGGGATGGTGGCTTCGCTCACTAGCCTTCCGGTGATTGGCGTGCCGGTGCATAGTTCCAATTCGATTGATGGCTGGGATAGCATCCTATCGATTTTACAGATGCCAAGTGGCATTCCTGTGGCTACCGTAGCCCTCAATGGAGGCAAAAATGCAGGAATTCTCGCTGCTTCTATCTTGGGAGCTTACGATGCCGAAGTAGGGCAAAAGATGGATGCCTTCAAAAAAGGTCTTCGTGAAAAGGTGGAGGAATCTGCTGCTCAGCTCGAAAAATCAGGCTGGAAGGGCGCTTTAAAAAAATAGGTTTTCCTTCACACGATTTGTTTATCAAATGAACTGGAATACCCCTGTCAAATTTAAAATTGGAGACGTAGATTGGGAAATGCCCCTGTCTACCCTGCTTCTGGTCGTAGCACTCACCTTAATCTTGATGGCCGCTGGCGGATGGCTAGGCTACCAATTTGGTTCGGGTAAGTAAATTTGATTGGTCAATTGTCCACAGTCCACTGTCGACAGCAGATTGTAAAGAACCTCACCCCTAGTTCCTACTAGGGACAAAATCATTTAGAAAACACAAGTAAAAAAAGAGGCTGTCCCGAACGAGACAGCCTCTTTTAGTTAATTAACCAACCTAGATAAATGATTAGCCTCATCTTCCTTTGAGGGAAGAAAATAAAGTTTGAGGTTCAATTGAGTGAGCTGTCTACCGTCGACCGTCAACTGTTGACCACAAAAACTTTATTTCTTATTCACCTTCTTCATCGGATTGTCTCCTTGAGCGGCTCCTCTTACTGCGGAACCACCCTTGAACAATTCAAATCGGGTAGGCTGGTATTGTCTAGGCCAGTAGTTGCTGCTTTCGTCGATGTCGGCAGTTTCACGCTTGGGATCTAATACGAATTTCACCACTTCCTTTTCCTTCACAAACACCTTGGTCACCTGAGATTCATTCTTTCTCCAGATTTCTGCAGGGATGTGTTCTGTTTCCTTGCTGCCGTCGGCATAGTGGAACTCCACAATAAGTGGCATCACTAGACCTCCAATGTTGCGGAAGGTCATTTCATAGAAGTTCATGTTGCTGTTCAACAAGCTTTTCTCCTTCTCAGATAAGCTACCCAAGAAAGTTTTGTAGGCCGCTTCATCTTCTGGAGTTACGGAGAATGGATTGTAGCTGTTGTAGAAATCACGTGTAGCAGGATCTGCTTCCACTACTGTAGTGGGCACGCCCTTCACATTGGCTTCTTTGGATACCGAAGCCTCCTCTCGGTCGAAACTAACTTTCGCATCCGCTTTCTTCTGTGCAGGGGTTCGGTTGTCCAACTTGTACCAAGCCACATTTTCAATGGAAATGTCCACCGGCTCGGTTCCGTAGAACCAGCCTCTCCAGAACCAATCCAAGTCCACCGCAGAGGCATCTTCCAAGGTGCGGAACAAGTCATCCGGAGTCGGGTGCTTAAACATCCATCTTCTGGAATACTCCTGGAAGGCAAAGTCAAACAAGTCCCTGCCCATCACCGTCTCGCGAAGAATGTTCAAGGCAGTAGCCGGCTTGGCGTAGGCATTGGGACCAAACTGGATGATGTTCTCTGAGTTGGTCATGATCGGCTCGAGCAAGTGCTTTTCGCTCTTCATGTAAGGCACGATTTTGTGTGCAGGACCACGACGAGACGGATAGTTCCGATCCCACTCCTGCTCAGCCATAAACTGCATGAAGGTATTCAATCCCTCGTCCATCCAGGTCCACTGTCGCTCGTCTGAGTTGACAATCATCGGAAAATAGTTGTGCCCCACCTCGTGGATAATTACGGAGATCATGCCGTATTTGATGGCATCTGAATAGGTGCCGTCCGCATCTGGTCTTCCGTAGTTGAAGCAGATCATCGGGTACTCCATGCCGTTGCTTCCTTCTACGGAAATGGCCGTAGGGTAAGGATAGTTAAAAGTATGGGAGGAATAGGACTTCAAGGTATGTGCCACTACTCGAGTGGAATATTGCTCCCAAAGTGGATTACCTTCCTTGCCGTAGTAGGACATGGCCATCACATCTTTTCCGCCTTGCTTAACAGCCATGGCATCCCAGATGAATTTACGGGAAGAGGTCCAAGCAAAGTCACGTACATTGTCGGCTTTGAATACCCAGGTCTTCTTTCCTGGTGCTTTTTTCTTTTCTAAGGCTTCAGCTTCTGCCTGTGTACGGATGACAACTGGGGCATCGTAGGTTTGTTTGGCCTTGTTCCAACGCTGCAATTCGGTAGCTGAAAGGACTTCTTCTGGATTTTGAAGGACACCTGTAGCGCCGACCATGTGGTCTGCAGGCACAGTG
>JBEDEY010000021.1:0-4910 GCA_041175425.1 Bacteroidota bacterium
GAAGAAGATATTCTGACACTTCCAGAAGCACGAATTGCTGAAGATGTGATGACTATCCCAGGTACAGATGGCCAGAAAATGAGCAAGTCCTACCAAAACATCTTGGATATTTTCTTGCCTGAAAAGGAACTTAAGAAAAATGTAAATGCCATCATTACGGACAGCACACCTTTGGAAGAACCCAAAGATCCAGATACCTGCACCGTATTCAAATTGTATAGTTTGATGGCTACACCAGTACAAACTCAAGCTTTGAGAGCACAGTACCTTGCAGGAAACTTTGGCTATGGGCATGCCAAAAAAGAGCTTCTGGACTTACTTATAACTCGCTATGCAAAAGAGAGAGAGTTGTTTGATTTCTTCATGAACCATCCCGAGGAAATCGAAAAAAGATTGATCGCAGGCGAGGAAAAAGCTCGCCGAGTAGCGCTTCCGCTACTGAATCGTGTCCGAGAAAAATTAGGATTCCTTTAAGTCAGGTTTTTCAGCGCACCTCTCTAAAATACTCTCGATCAAAAATTCGAGAGTAAATCCACTGAGGGACCTGATCGTGGTAGGGCATTAAATCCTGGAGTACTTTTTTCTGAGTTTGGTGCGCCTGCATCACTTGCAAGGTTCGCGAAAAATAGGCTTGAGTCCCAATTGAAAAATCAGGTGCAGGAAGTCCTTTTTCAGGATCCTTGGGGTAATTTTTCTGAAAACCAGCCGATAACTTTAGCGCTACTTCGATCTGTTTTTTGCTTAAGGTGACCTGAAACAACTGCCTGGGTGCAAAATCAGTTGTTCCTCGGAACCCAAGAAATACCTCCTCCACTGCTTTTCCTGTGAGTTGATGATCCGAATGCCCATAAAGTCCCACCTTGGAATCATAAGAAAGTAAGACATCTGGCTTCTGGGCCTGAATTAAGGCATAGACAACCGACTTCAAGCTATCCATTCCAAGGGCTTTGATGCCTCCATCGGCATAATCTAACTGGATCAATTCATCTACACCTAAGGTTTCAGCACTTCGCTGCATCTCTGCGGTACGCAGTCGTGCCAACTCCTTCTCGGAAGGAATTTGAGCTGCATTGCCCTTCTCGCCTCGTGTCAAGCAAACCAGAGTTACCTCATGCCCAGCAGCCTTTAACCCCATCACTGTACCTGCCACTGTCACCTCATCGTCAGGATGAGGAAAAATGGCCAATACTTTTTGTTTCGGTGCCGAAGGTATCAATTCCTCCCGCTGGGGCACTTCAGAATCATGCAACATTCCCCTACCCCAACCAATCAAAAGAAATGGAGAAAGTAGCACCAAACCCACTAAACCAATCAAGATTCCAAGCCCTAGTTTTTTCATTCCGACTTGGTAAGTGTGGACAGGTAACTCACGAGATCTCGGATATCACGCTTGGTCAATAGGGTACCCATTGGAGGCATACTGGATGCTCCCAGTGCGGAAGAAGCAATGTCTTTCTTTGCAAATTCCTTTACCTCGGTACCCACCTTCACCCGCATGTTGTCCTTATTGTCTTCTAGAAGTAATCCAGTGACTTTCGTGCCTGCTGCAAGGGTCAGCGTAACCGATCCATAGCCAGGGGAAAGTCGTTTGCTTGGTTCTACAAGTGCAATCAATAGCTCTTCCTTGGAAAGCGTCTTTCCTATATTATCCAAAGCAGGGCCAGCATTTCCGCCCATATCGTCATAGGCATGGCAACGGATACACTGAGCCGTTTGATTTTGGAAGAAGATATTTCGCCCTTTTTCAACATTTCCAGGTGCAAGGGCACCCACATATTTCTTCCAAGCTTCACCACCTGCTTTTTGGTCGAGTAAGGACTCGTACTGCGTTTTTAAACTGGCAGAACCCGTAGCAAGTACCGATTCCTCCAACTCAATCCAAGTGCCCTCTGGCAATTTGCCCACTTTAAAGTCTTCCAAAATGGTGCTCCATTCCTTAAAATCCTTGCTTCCCTCCAAACTTCCCAGTGTAAGTAAAGCTGTTTGCTGTTCTGCCAAGGTCCTTTTCTTCAAAATATCCATCAAAAGAGGTACTTTTTGGTTATTAGGCAGGGAAGTCTGTGCGATCAAACCAAGTCCGGCTACGCGCACTGCTTCGGATACATCACGCATGGCATAAGCAATGGCATCGCTTAGATTCGATGCATTCATGACCACCAATGAATTAAGCGCCTCTACTTTGACCTCCTGAGAAGGATCGGTTTTCAATTTGCCAAACAAGAAATCTGCCATTTCCACCATCCCCAGTTTGCCCATGGCCTTGATGGATTCTTTTCTCAATTCAACTGCTGAACTTTTTGCTTGAAGCTCTAAGGTAGCAGCCACTTTTTGCTTGATCAAAGCCGGATCACGGGTCACTTCTCCACGATACCTTCCATCCACACGGTCCAAAACCGAAGGGCTAGCCCAAGTACCAAGCGTAGCTAAAGATTCCTTTTTTAATGCTTCCGAAACTCCTGGCTTCGCCAAGTAGCCAAGCACATAGTTTAGATTTTCCTCCTTACCCAGTCGCTGATTCGCACTGATCACGCGTCGAATCAAGGGTTCGTTGCTAAAGGGAGTAGTCGCCAATAGCGCAGCCAATTTTGGCATCGCAGCGGGTACCGATAAATCATCGTGAATGGCTCGAGCAGCTTCCGTGACGATATCCTCTTCTGCATCCCCCAAGAACTTCGCCAGCTCAGGGGATGCCAAGCGTCTCAAAGCAATGACTGCTCCCATGCGAACGGCCTTGGAAGGATGAGTGGATAGCGCTGCCAATGGGGCTGCTTGACCGATTTGAGATAAAGCAAAAGACGCCCCGTGACGTAAAAACGCATCTTCGTCATTGTTTGCTGCCAAAAGCTGAATCAAAGGCTGAATGGCAGTTACATCTTTGGCTCTTCCCAAGGCTTCCGCACTAAAAAATCGAACACGTGCATTTTCATGGGTCAGGTTCGCAATCAATTCCTTGCTTGCCTCTTTGTAACGAATGTCTCCCAACCATTTGGCAGCTTGAGCTCGGATCTCAGGATCAGCATCTTTCAATAATGCCACAAGTGGCTTGGCATAGCTTCTATCGTCTAATCTAGCCATTTGGCTCAACCCTAAGATTCCATGGATTCGGGCCAATTGGTTGCTCTTGTCTTGAATGACTAGATTAAACTGGTCAGCTCCTTTTTTGCCACGCTTGACCAATTCAAATTGAGCCTTTCTTCGGATACGAAGGTCTTCGAAGTACAATTTTGACTTCAAGTCAGCTTCGGATAATTTTTTATAATCTGCCTTAATTTCAGCTTCGGTTTGCTTTTGCAAGGCCCAGCCTTTGGCTGTCTCATCGGTCAATTTCCAAATCCGCCCATACCCTTTATCATTCCAGCCATTCACCCAATCCGCCATAAACATCGAGCCATCGGGAGCAAAATCAATTCCTGTGGGTAGAAAATTCCCTACTATTTTTTCAGTTTTGGTCAGTTCAAATGCTGCTCCTTTGGGTTGCAATTGGAAGGCATGCAAACCAGAACCAGCTGCATTGCCAACAAACTCCACCACAAAAAAGTGATCTTTCCAACGCTCGCCAAGCCCTGCACCCGGATTAAAGGCCATCCCTGTAGGACCACTTACGTAATTCATCAAGGGTGGCGTAATGAACGTAGCCTGTCCCTCCCATCGCGGAAGAAACAACTTTTCGTCCATCCACACCTTGTAGGTGTTGTTGTATGGATCACGGTACTTCCCAAACTGCCAGTTGATCCGCCAGCCTGAATCCGAACCGCGGGTAATGTAGACCAAGCGCTCTTTTTCACCCGCATGATCTCCATCATTGTCTACGGAGATCAAGTTGGTATGCTGATCAAACACAAACTCATGAGTATTCCGAAGTCCTCCTGCAAAAATTTCGAAATCACTTCCATCCGGATTGGATCGAGCAATGACCCCATTGTTGGAATGGTTGTATTCCGTGCCATCGTCCCCTTTTCCATTAAAACCAATGTCTCCAATGCCCCAATAAATTCGGCCATCAGGTCCCATTTCTACTCCTGACATGCCATGCGCCCCAAATCCAATATGGATACCATAGCCATGTGAAAGTGATTTTTTCTCATCCATTAGGCCATCTCCATTGGTGTCCATGAGGCGCCACATGTCTGGACCTGCTGCCACATAGAGGGCGTCTTCTGTTTTCATCACTCCCCCAGCCACATCGGTTACCTCCTCGTGAAAGTCATACACCTGCTTTTGACCCCAATCGGCCATCCCGTCCCCATCGGTATCCTTGAGTTGGAAGACTTCATTCCGTTCTTCCAACATGTCTTTCCAATCGTGGGAGCCATCTCCATTTAAGTCGGCAAGCCATTCGTTTTGAGCAGATCGCTCTGGAGAAAGTTCTGTACGGAGGAAATTGCGCTTGTCTTCAATAGTTTGCAAAGCAATGGAACGAATTTCCCAGTCCTGATGCCCTCTGATGTCAAACTCGGCATTGTTTCTTCTTGGTGAACGGCTGTAGTAGATCGATCCATCGTCAGCCACATGGATGGCAATTGGATCTTTGACCAAGGAGTCTACTCCCCAAACCTCCATTTTCAATCCCTCAACGAGAATTGGGGTAACGGAATTTCTTGCCGCCTCGGCTTGAATGGCGATCTCTTCTTTGGTGAGTGTAGTAATTCGGAGGTCAACCGGTTCTTTCTCTTTGCAAGCTGAGATTACCGTGAGGAAAAGGATCGAAAAAATCCCTAGGATTTGAAGAACAGGATTGATTTTGGGCATGGGTTCAGATGAATTAACTGCCTGAAAATATAAAAAAAGGAACTAACAAACGAACCAATCCAAGAAATATGGAGCAATAAAAAAATCCCAACCTTTTGGCTGGGATTTTTCTACTCACTCCTAAAGTTTAAAAATAAATTTTACCGATTAGGGTGAAAACC
>JBEDEY010000022.1:0-9651 GCA_041175425.1 Bacteroidota bacterium
CCAGAAGCTCAAATTGGCTCCCTGAGTAGCGGAATCGGAAGGCTTGACCGACAACTCTATCTCCTTTTTTCGCGTTGGCGGTCAGCAGCAGCTCGCCTGATAAATTGGTGCCGCTAAAAAATGGGCGCGTATTTTCACCCAGGTCCAATACTTGGTTTTGGAGGATAGCACGGGGGATTCCGGTAGATTTCTCCAGTTTGACGATCGACTGCGAGAAATCAATGCCAAAAGGAGCGGCAGTTTCGTTGGTATTCAAACTGACCACTAGGGATTCCTCGAGGAACTGTCCCAAATGGAATCTTGGAAAAACGGGTAAGGAACCGAATCCTGGGACTTGATTCGAAAAAGAAGTAAAACGAGGGCTTACCGCCGATCCTAAATTGGGTAGAAAATAAAGGGTACTGCATTCTTCTCTCCCCAAGAGTAGGTCGGGGATTCCATCGCCTGTAAAGTCACGATACAGGATGCTATGCCCTCCAGCGTGCTGGATACGGGCTTGATCGGGGTTTGCAGGAGGTACAGCGAGGCTTCTTCCATCGCAGGTCAACCCAAAGCTGATCTGATTACAGGCACAAAACTCAAAGTTGCCCCAATGCCGAACCGGGAAGGCAAAGCCATCGATATCGGGAGTCCCCTTGCGCTCTACGGAGGTATTGCGGTAGTATTCTAGGTAGTCGCCTACGGCAAAATTGAAGAGCAGCAAGTCCAAATCCCCATCGCCATCCAAGTCCTGTAGCAGTGGGGTATCTAGGTTGTTGGCAGGGATATTATTTGCTCCCTCCAGGCGGAGAAAATTTTGGGCCAGTGTCCAGGAAATCTGGGAGCCAGAAGCGGTATTACGGTAGGCACGGATGCCTAGTGGAGTCGAGGTAATCAAGTCCTTTTTGCCATCCCGATCAAAGTCGATCAACAGCAAAAATCCACTGATCTCCGATGGAAAAAAGTAGCTGAGTTCGGGGCGGATACGAAACTGTTCCCCTGTTTTTTCGAAAACCTGAAGTTGTCGGGAATTGATGTCCCAGACCACCCACTCCTCTTTTCCATCCCCAGTTAGGTCCATCGTTTGGATCTGGGCCGAATTGATCCCCAGCGAAAACCCATTCGGCAGGACTTGTCCATTCACCTGAATGGTTTTGCGCTGATCCAATTCTACGATCTTCTGCGCCAATGCAGGCGTAGAAAACCATAAAAAAATAAGAACAAGGATTTTTCGCATGGTGAGGGGCGTCTCAATCAAAATAAAACGGAGCGCTCACTACAAAGATGCTTCGATTGCGTTATTTTGTGACAAATTTTTGAAAAAAATGAACCTGGACACGCTCTACTCCCTTTTTCTTCACAGCACTGGTGTAAGTACCGATACGCGAAAAATTGATTCGGGAAACCTATTTTTTGCGTTGAAAGGGCCCAATTTTGATGCGAATGCCTTTGCTCCCACCGCCTTGGAGATGGGTGCTTCGGCAGTGGTGGTGGATGATTCCACGGTGGTTCCTGCCGGGGATGCCCGCTATTTTTTGTGTGAGGATGTGCTCAGCACCTTGCAGCAGCTCTCCACTTTTCACCGGAAAAAATTCAACATTCCCGTCATCGGTTTGACCGGATCCAATGGTAAAACCACTTCCAAGGAACTCTTGCACAGTGTGCTGAAGCAAAAATTCAATACGCTTGCCACTATTGGAAATCTGAATAACCACATCGGCGTGCCGCTGACCCTGCTGCGCTTGAAGCCCGAGCACGAGATTGCCATCATCGAGATGGGAGCCAACAAGCAAGGAGACATTGAGGAACTCTGCGGTATCGCAGAGCCTACCCACGGCTGCATCACCAACATCGGTAAAGCGCACCTGGAAGGGATGGGAGGTCCTTCAGGGGTGTTGAAGACCAAAACCGAACTCTTCCAATTCCTAAAAGAACATAAGGGCACCGTATTCATCAATACCCAAGATCCGATCTTGGCACCACTCATTGCTCGATTTGAGAAGCCGGTTCTTTTCCCAGCAAAAGGAGATTTTTGCGAGGTCCAATTTCATGGAGCCGACCCTTTTGTGGCCTTTTCTGTGCCTGAAGTAGCAGGCACGCAGGTCAGTTCGCTCGTTGGCGCCTACAACTTTGGGAATATCGCCAACGCAATCACCATAGGCACCTACTTTGGTGTGCCGATGGAAGCCGCCGTTCGTGGGATCTTGCAATACACCCCAGAGAACATGCGCTCGCAACTCCTGGAGAAGCGCAGCAATGTGATTGTGTTGGACGCCTACAATGCCAATCCTTCCAGCATGGAAGTGGCCATCCGAACCTTTGGAAAGATGACGGGCAAGAAGCACAAAATGGTCATTTTGGGAGACATGTTTGAGCTCGGAGACTACGCGGAAGAGGAGCACCGAAAGCTGGGCGAGCTGGTGAGTGAATATGCATTCGACAAGGTCTGCTTTACAGGCAAACTGATTGTATCTGCCCTCGAAAAAGCCCCTTCTGCCCTGTACTTCCCCGACCCTTTTTCCTTCCGCAACTGGCTGGAAGACAGCAAACTCGAAGACTACTTGATCCTGATCAAAGGGAGCCGTGGCATGAAGCTGGAAACGCTGGTGGAGTTTATTTAGTCAACAGACGTCAGCCCAGGATAGTGCCTCGATCCGCCGCGGTGATTCGAACAGCGAAGGAACAGACTCGAAAGGAACAAAATGCAACTAATCAAAATTTCGCTAATTATATTTCTGGTTATATTTTCCTGGGACAGTTGTCTTTTTGCTCAAATTGTCACAACAAAGGAATATGAAGTTTTAAATAATCTCTATCGCCACAATGATGATTCCAAGAGGTTTAAAGTTTATAAAAATTTAGCTCCTAACTCTGTATTTAAAGGCTTCATCAACATGAAGCAGGATAGTGTTTTTAGTTTTCTTGGGACATTGGACGAGGAGAAATTCAGAGAGATTATGAAAAATTTCGAGCTTGATAAGGAAATATTGAACACTCTGGATCAAGATTCCATTGAATTAAATAGTTCAAAGTTGGATTGTGGAATACGGATTAAAAAATCTAAAAATAAATCCAACCTCCTCTCTAGACCACTAATCTCAGGAAATTACGCAATCTTATATTTAAAATCTCCTTGTGACAGCTATGTAGAACAGTATGTCTTTGCTAAAAAAATTATGGATAATTGGGTTTATTATGGTGATTTCATGATTTCATCCCGATATGTTGAGACCCCTGTATATCCGAAAATAAAAAGGATCTGGAAAGCCATTTTCCGAAATAGATATTGTGATTGAAATTCCGTTTAGGCTTCGATTAGGTTCTTTTTGATTATTTAAATTCCATAGCAAATGGAAACGCTTCCGAGGGAAGGTAGAATTTTGAAAAATAATGAAGTCAACCGTGCCTGAGGAAACACACCAGATTGCCAAAATCAAGGCCTTTGTTGCCTCTCAGTCCGCGAAGGTCTGAATGAGGAAAATTTAGTTTAAAACCTTCGCTGTTTTGAAAACAGCAAAGGTTGCGCCGCAGCCAAACCACTCGAAGTAATTTAAACTACAACATCCATTTTTGAGTTATTACCTTGAAACCTGAATCATATCCTTTTACCAACCCTCCATGCGTCCTTACCTTGATTTCTTAACTGCCCTTGCGCAAAACAACCACAAAGACTGGATGGATGCCAACAAACCCTGGTACCAAAGCACCCGGGCAACCTTGCTAGAGGACGCAGAAGTTCTACTTGAGGAAATGGTGGCATTGGAACCAAGTTTAGCCGCTTTCAAAGCCAAAAACTGCCTTTTTAGACAAAACCGAGATGTTCGCTTCTCGGCAAACAAAAACCCTTACAAAACCAATTTTGGAGTTTACTTTTCTCCAACAGGAAAGAATTCTCCAGGTCCTGGCTATTACCTACAGATCCAGCCAGGCAACTCATTTTTGGCAGGGGGAATCTGGATGCCCGAAGCAGAAGTGCTCAAAAAAATTCGCAAAGAAATCGACTTTAGTGGTGCACAACTTCAGCAAATCGAACATTCGCCCTCCTTCAAGAAACTCTTTTCTGGAATCGAAGGCGAAAAACTGAAAACTAGCCCTAGAGACTACGAGGCCAGCCATCCCTACATTGACTACCTCAAACTGAAAAGCTTTACCGTTTCCCATCCCATTTCCGATCAAGCCATTCGTACGGGGGCCTTTATCAAGTTTGCCTTGGATGGTTTTTACGCGATGAAGCCCTTTATCGACTTTCTGAGCCAAGCCTTGGAAGAGGTGGAAGACGGCGCTGACCTGCTATAAATCCACAGGTGGAATTGGTAAAGGATTCCTGTCCTCGACAAAATCTTCTTACCTTTGCGCCATGGTAGATTTCAAACAAATCCTTTCGGTTTCCCTCATCCTATTTTCCGTCATCGATATTTTGGGATCAATTCCCATCATCATCAACCTGCGTAAAAAAGTAGGACATATTCAATCTGGGAAAGCAACCATCGTTGCCGGAATCTTGATGATCACTTTCCTTCTGGTTGGAAAGTCCATTTTGACCTTATTTGGCATTGGCGTAGAAGACTTTGCGATCGCAGGAGCTTTGATCATTTTCGCACTTGGTGCTGAGATGATTTTGGGGATTGAACTCTTCAAACCAGACCCCGAAGCCACAGCCAGTACCAGTGCCTCTATCGTACCCATTGCATTTCCATTGATCGCCGGAGCGGGTACGCTTACGACTATCTTGACCTTGAAGGCGGAGTTTGAACAGATCAACATTGCCATTGGCATCCTCCTCAACCTGATTTTTGTGTTCGTGGTCCTAAAAAGTACGAATTGGCTGGAGCGTAAACTTGGAAAAACAGGAGTAGACGTGCTTCGTAGAATCTTTGGAATTATTCTCTTGTCGATTGCTGTGAAAATCTTCAAGACCAACGCCTTTCCTTTAGCTGGAGGATGAAAAAACTAGGCTTCGTTTTTTTTGATTTGTTTGCCGCATGATTGTCATTTTTACCGATGGAGCAGCCAAAGGCAACCCAGGTCCTGGGGGCTATGGGGCAGTGCTGAAGTTTGGGCAGCACCGAAAAGAGCTGTCTGAAGGCTTCCGATTGACAACCAACAACCGCATGGAACTCCTAGCCGTGATCCGTGCGCTCCAGGAGATCAAGACCACCGAATATCCGGTCCAGGTCTATTCGGATAGCAAATACGTGGTCGATGCGATCGAAAAAGGCTGGCTTTGGTCTTGGCAGAAAAAGGGGTTTAAAGACAAAAAAAATCCAGATCTCTGGCTACGTTACATCCCCCTACACCTCAAGTTTAAGCCCAAGTTCTTCTGGCTTAAAGGGCATGCAGGACACCCCGAAAATGAGCGTTGTGACCAATTGGCCGTGGCCGCGGCAGAGCAGCCCAACTTACCCGCAGATACTGTCTACGAGCAACAAGGGTAACCATTACATTTTTTGAGATTTAAAGCAGCTGATCCATGGTCATCACTGGAATATCACTGCGCACCAGTTCCTGGAGTGGCTGATGTGCTGACTCGGGATAGGTCCAACCTTCGGCACTGAGTTCCCAAAGCAGAGGGGCTAAATTTTGTACTGCTGCTTTACAGCCTTGGACGATGGCACCCATGCTACCTGTTTGCTTGGAAAGAAGCGCCTCATTTTCAATTTCGAAGGGTCCTGTAAATCCTTTCGCTCGCACAAGGCCCACAAAGGCTCTCCAATCCATGGAATCCCCTAGTCCGAATCCTGGAAGCGTGGCCTCGTAATGGTGTCTATCCCAAGGGTTTTTACTGGAAGTAATCCCTACTTTCTCTGCCCAGTCGGGCCGAATTTGCTGCATGGGATACATATTTCCCCAAAAGGGATCGGATACATTGCGGGTGGACTTCACATGGATTCGCCGTACTCGGCTCATGTCTGTGTGCTGCATCACGGATACAGGGTCGGTATGCTGCCATACATCGTGGGAAGGATCGTAGATCTCTCCATGATTTTTTTCCGGCACCAGCTCGTACATCAGCTTGCGCGCCGCCAAGACTCCACTTAGGTTATTGAAAGTGCCCGTATATCCGGAACTCCTCCATCCTTCCATGGGACAGTTTTCATAGACCACTGTGACCCCAAGGCTTGCCGCATAGCGGATGATGGGGCCAAAAATCCGCTGGTATTCCAACAAATTTTTCTCAAATCCGCCCTCTTCATTCCCCAGCTCGTGATTGTAGCCCACAAAGGTGCCTACCGTCACGTCGTTGTCATCGCCTCCTAATAGGTAGGCGATTCGGATCAGGCGGAGGAGGTGATTTTGGTTGTGAATGCGGTGGATGGGATCTCCGCCGATGAGATTTTCAAAGGCACCGATGGACAAGCGAAGGCGTGCTTGGTTAAACTGGCGAAGCAAGCTTTGCGCTTCCTCAGGACCAAAATTCAGGTAATCCAGGTGCGTAGCTACGAAATCATTTCGCGTTCCATCCTTGCGGAAAACGCAAAGATCTAGGCCTTGAACACCTATTTGAAGTGCTTTTTCAACCGTCTCCTCCAGAGATAGCTGATCAAAAGCAGAGGTCATGATCCAGATGGGATTTGCCATAAAAAGAGATTTGAACGAAACATACGGAATCCCTTGGAAGGAAAAAAGTGACTCTTGACCTACTCGGAGCCTTCCGTGCCTGAGTAGCGTCTTCTGAGGACGATTTTTTGTTTCTGCCGATCCCACAAGGCTTGCGCCAAATCTGAGGCCAACTGCTCAGGGGGAGATTCGGAAAGGATTTTTTTGAGTGTGTTTTCTGACAAGTCTATCCGGTAGCAGATTTGTAGGAGGCGTTCCAGATTTTTGTCAAGCAGCTGTCTCACGGCCTGTGTGATTACGGCCACCGCTTTTTGCTCATCAAACTCCTCCTTAATTTCAGGAAGGGCTAGTTCTTGGGTGACCAAGGCAAAAGTTTCTTCGGCAAGGGTGGACATCGCGCTAAGGTATAAAAAAGCCCCGTGAATACGGGGCTAGGAATTAGGCTTCTTTTTCAGTGGTTGAACTCTCCTGAAATACTTCAGGGCAGTTTTTGTGGATAAGCATGTACCAGGCATTCAGTTTTTTGATGTCGGACACGTAGACGCGGTCCTGATCAAATTCTGGCAGTACTGATTTTAGGAAGGCACGCAACTCGGCATCTGATGCACTCGCATCCACTCCCGTATCCCCTTGGTAGGTGGATTCGATTTTTTTCATCACCGACTCCAAAGGTTCTGCACCTTCTTCAGTGAGGGTGTAAATCGAAATATCACTTAGCACCGATACGCGCATAGACATGCCCGCGACCAATTTGGTTTTTTTCTCATCCAAGGCCTCAAGCACCACGCCAGAGCGGGTTGGGCTTACGATTCTGTACAACCCCGGCTTTCCGGCTACAGATGCAATGTCTTTAAAATTCATATTCTTTAGGGATTCAGGCTGCAAATATAGCAGTATCCATCAATTTGTACGCTGGGATTCAAATTCAGACACGAGCTCCGCCAAGTACTGAAGTACCTCGTCCTTGCCTTGGCCTTTTTCTGCGGAAGTCACAAAATAATCTGGCGTATCGCCAAAGATCTCAACCAGCTTATTCAAAAATGATTTTACGTTTTTATCCGTCTGAGTTTTGGATTGCTTGTCGGCTTTGGTAAAAGCCACTACAAACGGAACATCTTCTTCCCCACACCAGTTGAGAAATTCCAAATCGATGGTTTGTGGTTCCAGGCGACTGTCAATCAACACAAATACCCCACAAAGATTGGCACGGGAAGTTAGGTAGCTGCTGATCATTTTCTCCCACTTCACCTTCTTGTCCTTGCTCACTTTGGCAAATCCATAGCCCGGTAAATCCACCAAAAACCAACGGTCATCGATGTTAAAGTGGTTGACCAGCTGCGTTTTACCTGGTTTTTGAGAGGTTTTGGCAAGCTCCTTCACTCCGGTAAGCATGTTGATCAGGGAGCTCTTGCCTACATTGGAGCGTCCGATAAAGGCAATTTCTGCACGATCCGGTTTTGGACACTTGGATACGTCAGTATTGCTAACTAAAAAGGTGGCTTTTTTGATCATGACTTTTGTATAGAACGCAAAAATAGACTTTTATTTTGGAAGCACTTTGCCGGAAGGCTTCCAACAATTTTCATATCCTCGGGTTTGTGTAGTAATATTGTACCACCAACGAAGAATCGTGATGACCGTCCTCCCCTACAAAGATAAGCAAGACCCTAAAAAAGCGCAGGTAGCTGAAATGTTTAACAGCATCAGCCCGAAATACGATTTGCTGAACCATGTGTTGAGCCTAGGTATCGATATCATTTGGAGAAAAAAAGCCATCAAGCACCTCAAAAAAGATGCACCAAAGTTGATTCTGGATATTGCTACCGGCACAGGTGATTTTGCCATCGAGGCCCTCGCCTTAAACCCAGATAAAATCATCGGAGTGGACATTTCCGAAGGCATGCTCTCCGAAGGCCGCAAGAAAATGGTGAAGCGTGGGCTACAGGAAAAAATCGAAATGCTCCTTGGTGATTCCGAAGGACTTCTCTTTGAAGACAATAAATTCGATGCAGTGATCGTTTCTTTTGGAGTTCGGAACTTTGAAAATCTGGAAAAGGGGTTGGCAGACATGTATCGTGTCCTCAAGCCGGGAGGAAAAACGGTGATCTTGGAGTTTAGCAAGCCGAGGTCATTCCCGATGAAACAAGCGTATGGGTTTTATTCGCATGTGATTCTTCCTCAAATCGGTAAAATTGTATCCAAAGACAATTCTGCCTATACTTACCTTCCCGAGTCCGTAGAGGCCTTTCCAGATGGAGAGGATTTTCTGGCCGTATTAAAAAAAGTAGGCTTTCACAGCACCTTATGCAAACCACTCACTTTTGGCATCAGTTCCATCTACGTAGGGCAAAAGTAATTGTCCTCAGCCTCCTGTTGCTGTGTGTAGTTGCCAAAAGCAATGCGCAAGGGTATTTCGGGCTCACCAATAATTCAGGCTCGGATGACAAGCTTACTTCCTATGGATTCTTTCTTGGCGCACATACCGCAAGCTACCAGCTTCGCTACTCTCCTGAATTTCTGAATCCAGCAAATTCAGCCACAGGCACCATTCATTCCATCTTTCCCAAATTTACCCCAGGATTCTCCTTGGGATTTATTGGCATTCTTCGCTTTCACGACCAGTTCAACCTGATTTTCACTCCAAAAATCGGTTTTTACGAGTACAAAGTAGACGTCAACTACTTTGATGGAGCGTCGGCAACCTTGCCCAATACTTCCACGAATAGCGCCTTGCCCAGCCTTGGATTCCGAACCGAAGAACTGGTCAATGAAGCAACGATGGTGGAGCTCCCTGTGGTATTTAAATACCGCTCCATGCGATTCAACAATACCCGCATGTACTTTATAGGCGGAGGAAGCTACCTGTTCAATACCAAGGCCCAAGAAGAAATCAACCTTGATCCCATTGTAACTGCCAAACGAGACTTTACGGTAGAGGCAGGTATGGGATTTGAAATCTACTTCAAGTACTTCAAGTTTGCCCCCGAGATCCGCTTCTCGCACGGCATCAACAACCTCTATGTGGCTGATAAAACAGCTCCGGAAATCAGAGACGCCATCTCCTCCCTTCGAAGAAAAGGAGTGACGATTGTGCTGAATTTTCAATAGTTTTTT